>NZ_JBMPPH010000011.1:0-112784 GCF_049340285.1 Undibacterium sp. SXout20W
CGCCAAATTTTTTGGACAATACTGTCGCAATCGCTGCTGTCAGTGTAGTTTTACCGTGATCAACGTGACCAATTGTACCGACGTTGACGTGCGGCTTGGTGCGTTCGAACTTACCTTTTGCCATTTTGGACTCCTAACGATTTTGATGAGAATACTCAGGCACGCGCCCGACAAATTCAGACTAGACTACACCAGTTCACATGGTGCCCTTGACGTGGATTGAACACGTGGCCTCTCCCTTACCAAGGGAGTGCTCTACCACTGAGCTACAAGGGCAGCTCGTTTCGCACAAACACCATGCAAATAAAACTGGAGCGGGTGAAGGGAATCGAACCCTCGTCATAAGCTTGGAAGGCTTCAGCTCTACCATTGAGCTACACCCGCAGGGGCTACCACTTCAGCCGCATACTTACTTAAAAATTCTTTATCCTATGGTGGAGGGGGCTGGATTCGAACCAGCGTACTCAGAGAGAACAGATTTACAGTCTGTCGCCTTTAACCACTCGGCCACCCCTCCGTAGGGAACTCAGAACTATAGAGATGCAAAGACCTTCTGTCAAGGACTATTTGTGAAATTTGTCTAAAAGCCTCAATTTTTTGCATGCGCAAGCTGAAATGATTCCACTCCTTCAACTTTTTCAATATCGAGTGACAACTCACTAATGGACTTCGCTGCATGCTTATTTTCCGCAACCGCAACAAAACGCCATTCATGACCATGCTCGTTGTTACTGATGCATAAGGTTCTCGTCATGAGTACATACCCACGTTCTTTCGCCATAGCAACTAAAGCAGCTTCCTTAGGCTGATAGCCTTTTTTGAAACGTAGCGTTATGGCAATTGCCGACTGTGTAGGCAGCCACATTTCCAATCGATACACCAACACCATGCACCCAGCGGATAAAAGTGCCAGCAGAATTGCGGCCGCATAAAATCCGACGCCGATCAGAATGCCGATGGCTGATGACGCCCAGATAGACGCCGCCGTGGTCAATCCGCTAATACTAAAGCCTTCCTTCATGATAACGCCGGCGCCAAGAAAGCCAATCCCCGTTACCACACCTTGCATTACTCTGGTTGGGTCTGCGGCGGAAGGCGTTAAGACTTTCCCTCCAAACCAAAATTCTGGATAACCGACCAACACCACCAGCGCCGCAGAGGCCATACAAACCAAGCCGTAGGTGCGCATACCTGCAGCACGTCCATGATAGGAGCGCTCATATCCAACAAAGCAGCCGAGCACCAAAGCACCCGTAAGATTAAGAAAAATTGTTATATTTGCACTTAATTCGGCGGGCGACCAAAAAACCATTAATTGACTCAAAAATTCACGCATAAAGCCTTATCAGAAATCTCATAAATCGTGCAAGTGTAAAGAGATTACGAGCAACATGTAAGTGTGGAAGTGAAGACTGGCATCATCGACAACAGATCTGTCATCGATCTGATTTTTCGTTTAGTCGCTTATTTGTCGTTTATTAGTCGGTTATAGGTGCTTAAATTAAGGTGCAATCTGAAATCAAGAGTCCGCATCAGTATTGGCGAAGCAAGTACTTACCATTAATAAAAAACCGTGAGGTAAAGACTTTTTTGCAATGCTCGCAAAAATATAACTCAGTAAGGGTCATGTTTTTCGCACAGCGTTTTTCCTTGCAAAACCTCCAGTAGGCAAATGAGATGTCTCTTCGCAGGGGGTGCACCCATAATAGGAAAACCAAGGGATAAAAAACCAGAGCTCAAATTCGCATAGCGTATAATTTCACTCCTGAAGCACTAACTCTTTGGTGATTATTTGATCAAATTCCCTAGGCAATACCGCCCGTGGCGCGCAAAAAAAATGGCTATCTGCGTCTAAAAATGGCACTTTGATTAGCTTATTTACCCCATTTTATTGATCTCATCCAAAGAGCAAATCTGTCTATTTGACTCTTTTGGTGGTGAATATGTTGAAAATTTGCGCAACGTAGGACTATGCGGAACGACAAGACAAATGAAGATATCTGCAATTTCCAGACTGACAACCTCGTATTGCAAATCAAACTTCGTCGCCAAGATTGGCACTTAACAAGTCATATCAGCACGGGCCTTTAATGGTTTTAAATAGTTTTAAATGGTTTTAAATGGTTTTAGTTGGTTTTTAATGGCTTTTAAAAAAGCAAATCAACGTTAAAGTTAAAGCATCACGAATGATTAAAATTTACCACAATCCACGGTGCTCGAAATCCCGCGAGACGTTGTCGCTCGTTGAGCAAATCGCTACAACGAAGCAGCTAGAGCTCGACATCATCGATTATCAAAAAACACCCCTCACAGTAGATTTATTGAAGAGTCTATTACGTGAATTAGGCGGCAACGTACAAACAATGCTGCGCTCCAACGAAGAAGAGTACGATGCAGGTCATTTGGCGGATGCCGATGACCACCAAGCGATTCTGGCAATTGCGAACCATCCCAAATTACTTCAACGCCCTATCGTCAGTTATCAAGGTAAAGCAGCAATCGGCCGGCCTCCAGAGCAAGTATTAGCGTTATTTAATGAAAGTAATGAAAGTAATAAGTATGAGTGAATTCAAATTAGCCGCGGGTAGCGTTGTTAAACTGGGCGTGATAACCACCCAGTTGTATCCAATATTGAGGAATGGCTTATCGGCGAATACGCCAGCACACCAGTTCCAGACGAACGCCGACGGCGCGCTTTCAAAAAAAGCAGACACGCCTGGCGTACAAATCGGCGAGTTGATGGCCTATTTTTCAGCCTGCGCGGCTTTTTGCAATAACACCAGTGAAATCCATCATCAGCAGCAGGATGCGATGGCACGCTTTGTTGGTGCGTTGCAAGATCAACGCGGGACTAAACCGGTCATGCCAGAGTTGGAAGATATTGCGCATCAGGCGGGTTTACCTATCGTGCTAGAAATTGTCCTGGAAGAAGATTGCGTGCTGCTCGCGGATAGCCATTTTGTCAGCGAGACTGAACCTGAAAAGAGCTGGAAACTCTGGCGCAGCGGTTACTTGCAACGTGCTGATGGCATCCCTGCACATTGGATTAAACAATTTTATTTTCCACGTTTGCTTGATTATCGTGATGTGACATCTGCACGAAATCCGCGCAGTCTCGAACAAACAACTGATACTGCACTGATGGTCGGTGGCTTGATGCAATATTGGCACAAAGATACGCCTGGCGATCTGTTAGCCGCGTTTAAAAAACAATATGGGCGGATTAACTTTTCTCAGCGAAGTAACTTTGACGAAACGTCATTGGAGCGCTTCTTCAATCTAAGTGCCGTCATCGACCCTGCCACACGTTTGTTGAATCAAATGACGATCTGGCAGGATATTGATGCGTTAGCGAAGAAACAAGGAATTGAACTTAGTTAAGTTGTGCTTCAGTTCTGCGTCAGTTCTGCTTCAGTTCTGCTTCACCTTTATTTTTGCTGTAAAAAAATAGCTGCTTGCGTGCACCTCAAAGCATTTTGCCGCGTTAGTGCAACATGCTTTGAGTTACACATAGCGAAGAAGCTAAGCACAGAAATATTTACTCTGTGCTGCAAAGAAGGAACATAAGGAAAAAGGAAACATTGCGCTGATTTTTATTGCTTGATTCAATTTTAAATCACCGTGTTTGCAGTAATTCTGTCATTCAGATGCCGAATGGCATTTTTGGAGAACGTATGAAACGCATCGCATTTTTATTAGCAAGCGCCACCGTGCTTGCATCAGTTGCCTCATTAACTGGCTGTGTTGTCGAAGCACCACGCCATCGGTATTATGCGCCGGCGGTCGTTACCGTGGCGCCACCTGCCCCGCAAGTAGAAATTATCAGCGCACCACCAGTCGTGGGTCATATCTGGATTGACGGTGCGTGGTATTGGGATGGTGGACGTCACGTCTGGCATCCAGGCTACTGGTCCGCCCCTCGCCCAGGCTATGCATGGGTTCCACATCGTTGGGAACATGTCGGTGGCGGCTGGCAATTCCACGAGGGGCATTGGGATCGTCACTGATAGTCACTGATCGTCACTGATCGTTAATGATAGTCAAGTAATAGGTGAAAAACAGCAATAAAAAAGCAAAAAAGCATTGCCACTATCTTGACCTACAAAAAAAGGAGCTAATTTGCTCCTTTTTTATTTGCGCTTTCCGCGTAATTTCAAATTCTACCCATCTTGGAGAACAAACTTTCGATTGAATTTATCCGCGCACCATCGCTGCCACCAACTGACTTTTCAGTGTTTTAATTAAGGAAGTTTCGTCATTTGGTACGCCTTCTTCCGCCGTAACAACACGATCTGCATAGATCAGACCTAATGATTTTTTTTGAACGACTAAAGGCAGGATAATAAAACTTCGTGCGTCCGGCAGCAGTTCCTGATACCAAAACGGCAGCAAACTGCGAATCTTCGGCGCAGACGTATCTGCAATCATCACATCGACATTATTCGTCATCGCCAGATGAAATAGATCTGCCTCTTGTTTCATCGAAAAGCTAAATCCTTTTTGCCGCTCAACATAATGTTCACCAACCGAAAACTTTGAAACGTAACATCCTCTCGTCTGATCACGGAGACATATGGTCGCAAAGCGAAATCCCATGCTGGAATATAGCGTTTCTAAGACCTGAAGAATGAGAGCATTGATCTGAAAATTTGCAGAAGCCAGCATCTGAGTGACGTCCTGAATTCCGGCTAACAGCAAATCATGGGCGTGATACGGTTTGCCGCTGGGATAGCGATCCGATTCCTGCGCTGGCAGCAACTCTTCAGAAACCATTAAAAATTCAGTGGGCACGCCAATGGCAGACGTCGGCTCCTCAGATTCAGTAAAATCGGCTGGCAAAGCAATGTTCATGCTCTTCGCTAGTTGCCGTGTTTCTTCTTCTACCCGCAAAAGCAGAGCCTCAAGCATTGGTTGATCAATTTCTAAAGCCTTCCCATATTTTTTCAGAATCGCCGCCAGATAACCCGGTGTCCCATGCTTACCCATGATGACGATCTCGGCCAATGCATCACTAAAACTGGCGACTTGTTTCAACCAGTCGTTACGGTAAGCGGCACGTTTTAATTCGCCAGCGGGTAATGGCGCCATCGATTGGATGATGGCTTCCGGAATTTTCCATTCCTGTAATGCCATCTCACCAAAACGTTCAAAACTACAACCCAAAAAGAGTTGTACAGCATCACCTGGACGCACTTCGCCTGCTTCTTCTAAATTTTGGATTTTGGCATAAAGTTGATAGTCAAACGAGGCCACTAATACCCGACCTACATTTTTAAACAATGCAGCCACTGCGGCCTCTTCGCCATCAGGAAAACGACCTTTACTTGCTATTTCACGACCGATAATACTGGCGCACAGTGAACGCACTAATTCTTTGCGAACACTATGTGCTTGCTCTTTGTTTTTAAAATAATCGACCAGTAACATTGCTGTCGCGCTGGTTTTGACAGTGTTAAAACCGAGCAAAAAAATAGACCGTGAGATGGTCGTCACGGGAGCGCCAGAACTGGTTCGATACTGTACGGTATTTGATAAACGTAAGATTTTTTGCGTCAATCCAACGTCAGATAGTATGAAATGTGCGAGGTTGTTGACCGATTCTAAGCCTGAAGAAGTGATTTCTATCACTTTCGCAATCGCTACACCCAACGTCGGCAAATCACTTTCCTCATGGATTTTTCTAAGTAATCGTTCGCGCTGTGCGGCGGGTAACAATGAAAGCGAGTGTAATTCTGTCTGAGTCATAGTTATGTAATGCCATCTGATGCCCGGGCTGAATGCGCGGCTCCCATGTTGGTCTATTCCAATTCCAATTGTAGAACACCAGGTAGCAACTCAATTCAGATTCAACATGCGGGTTGCTTTTGATCAAGCTCCCGATGCGATGTAAATAAATCAGCTTTTCGCGACGCGATTTAAGCTCATTCCATACTTTTTCTGTAGCTCATCGTACAAACCACGAATCGCTTTCAGACGCGGATTCATTGGGTCAAGACGCCGCCCCGCCTCAATCAGATGACGTGCTTGTTCGCCAATGGTGCTGTCCCACCCCATATTTTCCAGACATTTTAACGCCGCCAATGCGGCATTCAATACAACCTGAGGATTGTCCGGGGACTTCCTCGCGGCCGCCGTCATCAAATCAACCGAACCGCGGAAATCGCCTTGTTTAGCTTTTTGCACACCCAGTGCGACCAAATCCATCACTTCTCGCTGACTGCGTTGCGCCAGTTCTTTACCTAAATGTCCTTTTCCGGCGCTCTCAAAAATACCCACAGCGCGCGTAATGACCGCTTGGTTGCTGGCATTTTTCATCACACCGAGTACGATGTCCGAAGCATCGCCCTCTTTATCATTTTCAAGGCAAGTTTTTGCTAATCCCAGCTTTGTGCCAGTTGACAATCCGATGTCTTCCCGGCTGGCGACTACCGCCGCATCTAACTCGGTGTTGAGGCGAGAGTCCCCCGTTTTGGCATGTACCATGGCTGCGCTGATGGCTCTGCAGGCTTCCGTTTTTTTCAGCCCGCCCATGTTTTTTTCCATATCGCGGATCACTGTTTTTGCCTGGTCCGTATCGCCTTTTTTGACGAGCGCGTTGACCAAATTTAAGTGATCTTCAGGGTCACGAAATTCTGAGAATTTGGCCTTACTTACTACTTTTTTGAATACACTTTCGGCGGTCTGAATATCGCCGGTTTCCATTGCAATACGACCTAGATTGCGTAAGCGCCGCACCGCATGCGGCGATACCGTAACGGCGGTGTCAAGCACGTCTTTTGCCTCAGGAAGCGCGCCAATCATTTCATGCGTTTTCGCTAGCCAATCATACGCATCCATAAACTTATTATTTTCAGCAACCAGTGATTTTAGTATTGCTTCGGCTTCCTGATACTTACCTTGCATGAACAAGGTTTTTGCTAATCCGAGACGCGCCCAGGCGACCGCTTTGAGCTCGAAAAGTTGGATATATAAAGCTTCGGCTTCCGCTGCCTCGCCAAGAACTACGTGCAATTCCGCACGCAAGCGCATGAAATCAACCGCATATCGGGGATATTCGCGTTCGCCATGGTGACAGGCGGTGATCGCTTCTGTTACTGCACTGGCTTCCATTAAATTGTGGACTTCAACGAAGGCTTTACGCTTTTCCAGTGCACGAATCACACGTTCAAGCAACATGTCAGCGGTAAAAGGTTTCAGCAAGTAATCCGAAGGCGCTAATTCAGCAGCACTAACGACCTTGGCATACGATCGCTCGGCGGTGACCATTATAAAGATCGTTGAGAGTGGCGTTAGTTTGTGATGACGTACATCTTCTAGCAATTGCTGCCCATCCTGACCAACGCCAAGATCATATTCGCAGAGGACCAAATCGTACACTTTGGCCTGGATGCTGCGCACAGCAGTGCCTGCAGTCAATGCGTGTTCGATTTTTGTTATGCCGCATAAATTCAGCATATTGTGCAAACTGACCCGCATGCCTTGATGCGGTTCAATGAGCAATGCCCGGATGTCACTGAGTTCGCTCATTTCGACCTTTAGCGTTAATTCGTCTTAGTTCTCGTCTGAAAAAGCAGATGGGGTTTGGGCACCTGTCTGCCTGAACCAGCACTTCATACTTTAATTCTTTACCTTTGATTCATTATATTAAAGTGACCGCCCAATAGTATAGGAAGTTTTATTGTTTAACGGAAATATTGAGAGTACGCATCGGAAACTTTACAACTTACCGACATTTTTGTCCTCACTTTTTGCCTTACTTTATCAATCTTGCGATCAGCATCGCAAAGACGGACAACACAATGGTCGAGGCAAAAGGAAATGAGTAATTTTGCTTACCGAAACGAAATCGCAAATCTCCAGGCAAGCGTCCAAGCCCTAATTTTTCCAACCAAGGTAGCCAGCGGGAAATGATGATGACGACCAAAAAAATCACAAACACCCAGCGTATCACCAGATACTCCCCCTTAAATTTTAAAAATTGAGTGATTTATCAACGACAAATATAGATGAAAAAAAATACTCCTACTCAGTATATAAATGAATTTAAATCATTAGGGTGAGCAGGTATCCGTTAAGCCGTCTTTTCTGCAGACGTTTGTACGCTGCATCGGCACACAATTTACAAGCGGTGACAACGATCATGGCGCAGCAGACCCGCTGGCATGTCGACGCCACTACCGACGACCAACACTTTGAATAACTCACCCATTTCCGCCGGTGACACCAACTTTTGCAGCGCGTTGGCTTGCGGAAGATAACGCATCACTTGCTCTGCGGACTCTCGCGCCAGCAAGTTCGCAATACCAGATTCGAGCAAAAACGCCGCCTGACTGGTATAGCTCAATAACTCCAAACCACCCGCCAATGCTGCTTTTGCCATTGCCGTAAAATCAACATGCGCCGTAATATCTTGCAAACCTGGCAAATAAAATGGATCAGGATGCGCATGATGACGATAATGGCACATCAGCGTTCCCTGATCACGCTGTGAGTGATAGTACTCATTCGCCGGAAAGCCATAATCAAGCAGAATAGCCGCACTGCCCCGCCCGGATTCTACTTGCCCAGCTCTGAGCATACGCGCCAGACTGTGCATAAAACCGGTCGCCACGGCATGAACTTCAGTCATGTAAGGGGCAGGCAAGTGCTCAATGTCAGGGATTTGTGCCAGCTTTTGCAGGTCACAATCATGCTCGCGATAGACCAGACGTGGCAATCCCGATTGCGCATCTGGCTCTGTCTCAGCCACGGCGACACCCAACTCACGCCAGCCTTGTGCCGTCTTCATCACCAGATCGACTGGCATTGCATCCAGGACTTCATTGCCGAGTACCAAACCGGAAAACGAATCTGGCATTTTTTGCAACCAAATGACCTGGGGAAAGTCTTTCAATAAAACTTCCTGTCGTGCGCGCAGTTCGCCGGACAATTCCACGATAAAATAGCGGTCTATTGCAATTCCAGAAAATTGACATTCCGTTAAAAAGTCCCGCGCCAGCTTACCGGTACCGGCGCCGAACTCCATGACTTGGGCTGAGGTTTGCGCAAATAGCCTGGCTGCTAAGTTTGCCAGCGTTGCACCAAACAGCGACGACATTTCGGGAGCCGTTGTAAAATCACCGTCTTTGCCTAATTTTGTGGCACCGCCACTGTAATAGCCTAAGTCGGGCGCATATAAGGCGAGTTCCATATAGCGTGAAAACGGAATCCAGCCTTGATGCTGCTGAATTTCATCAATGATAAGTTGCTGCAACGCGTGCGATGCAGCCAAGGCATCTGGCGCCGGCAGAGGTAGAGATAATTTTTGCATACCGGCATTGTATAAAAAACGAAGATGACACAGTAAAGAATTTCCATGACTCAGCAATCCCATAGCCCCCACAACAATTCCAGCGCAACGCGCAGAGTTGCGCTGGTCACAGGCGCTGCCAAGCGTATTGGGCGACATATCGCCTTAGCCATGGCACAACAAGGCTGGGACGTGGTGGTGCATTTTGGCACGTCCGAAAACGAGGCCGCCGACGTTGTAGCAAAAATTACCGCCATGGGACAGCGGGCGGTAGCTATTCAGGCAGACTTGGCGAACGAATCTGCAACACGCGCCTTATTTCAGTCGGCGGTGGTGGCAATGGGTGAAATCCATTGCGTGGTTAATAATGCATCATTATTTGAAGAAGACCGCGCCAGCACCTTTTCGCAAACGTGTCTGGATCACCATATGCATGCCAATCTGGCAGCGCCTATCCTGCTGGCACAGGCGTTACACGCTGCCACCCCGGAAGGTCAGCAAGCCAGTGTGATTAATCTGCTGGATCAAAAGCTGTACAACCTCAATCCCGATTTTTTGTCCTACACCTTATCCAAAGCGGCGTTACAATGCGCCACCACAATGTTAGCGCAAGCTTTAGCACCAAAAGTAAGAGTCGTTGGTGTTGCGCCCGGCATTACGTTGGTATCTGGTCATCAAACCGAAGCCGACTTTAGCGTTGCGCATCAGGCCACGCCTTTGGGCTACTCCAGTTCACCGGAAGATATTGCACGTAGCGTTTTATTTTTGGCCAATAGCCCAGCCATGACTGGTACTACAATTTTAGTTGATGGCGGCCAACACCTAATCCCATTGCAACGCGACGTGATGTTTGTCGCGACTGCAACCGAATCACATTCTTAATCCATCGAGCACATTATGCTATCCGTTTTACACCACCCGCAACTCACCGATTGTCGCCGCCTGTTTTTGCGTAACTATGAAATTTCGATCAACATCGGCGTTCACGAATTTGAGAAAAAAGGCGAACAACGGGTCTTAATCAATGTCGATCTGTATATTCCATTAGCGGTGTCAACGCCAAAGGATGATCAGCTTGACGAAGTCGTGGATTACGATTTCATCCGCAGCTCAATCGCCCAACGGATCGCGCAAGGCCATGTACATTTGCAAGAAACTTTGTGCGACGACGTTGCCAAACTGATGCTCGCGCATCCACGCGTTCGCGCTGTGTGCATCTCCACCATGAAGCCAGATGTTTATCCAGATTGCGAAGGTGTTGGCGTCGAAGTTTTCCAGATCAAAAATGAAATGTAAGTACCATGCAAGCTAATCAAGAATCTTTGGTGGACATCATCCTCGACACCGCGCAAGAGCGTGCTGTCGAAACCAGATCACAAGAAAAAATTACCTACGAAAACAATAAACTGCATAAGCGTTTGTGCCGTCTGGTGGGTCAGGCGATTGGTGATTTCAACATGATCGAAGACGGTGACAAAGTCATGGTCTGCTTATCGGGTGGTAAAGATAGCTATGCTTTACTGGATATTTTGATGACGCTGCGTGAACGTGCACCGATTCATTTTGATATCGTCGCCGTTAACCTCGATCAAAAGCAACCGAACTTCCCGCCAGAAGTATTACCTGCTTATCTCGATAAAATCGGTATTCCTTACCATATCGAAAATCAGGATACCTATAGCATCGTCAAACGTTTGATCCCTGAGGGCAAAACCACATGCTCGCTTTGTTCGCGTTTACGTCGCGGTATTTTGTATCGTGTTGCTGATGAATTAGGCGCAAACAAAATTGCATTAGGACATCATCGCGACGATATTCTTGAAACGTTTTTCTTGAATATGTTCTTTGGCGGCAAGCTCAAAGGTATGCCAGCCAAATTGCAATCGGATGATGGCAAACATATCGTGATCCGACCGATGGCGTACGTCAAAGAAGCAGACACGCAGCGCTATGCCGAAGTCAAACAATTCCCTATCATTCCGTGTGATTTGTGTGGTTCTCAAGAAAACCTGCAACGCAAACAAATCAAAGGTCTGATGCGTGAATGGGATAAAAAATTCCCGGGTCGCGTTGATAATATTTTCGCTGCGTTATCGACCGTTGCACCATCCCATCTGATGGACAAAAATCTCTTCAATTTCAGTGACCTGAAGATTGATGGCCAGGCGCGCACTGATGGCGATATTGCCTTTGATGATGAGCCATGCTCAACACCGACATCGGGCGTTATTTCTTTGCATCTGAATCAAGACTGACGCAATTCAAAACTTACTTCAATAAGAAAACCCCTGAGATTTGCTTGATCTCAGGGGTTTTCTTATGACTGGAAAAGCATCATCAATTTTCTATTTCGCTTCTGTAGCACTATTCACAGAACGTTCAAGACTCAAATTCCCACTGCCATGCACCACGGCAAATAGCAGGCCCCCTGCCATCGACAAATTTTTCATAAAATGTATCATCTGGTTTTGTGCAGTATCGGCACCTGCATTCCAAAAATCATGAAAAATAAATCCCGCCGCCAGTGTGAATACCATCATCGCCAACGCCGCCCAGCGTGCTTTCCAACCAACGATGAGCATCAAACCACCACCGAGTTCCACGATGATCGCTGCCACAGCAGCAATCGCAGGAAATGGCACACCTTTGCTGGCGATGTAACCAATAGTGCCGTCAAATCCAGCAATTTTTGAGGCGCCAGAAGCGACAAAGATCAACGCCATCAAAATACGTGCGGCGAGCAAAGCATAATTTTCTACGTTTTTCATTTTACTTATTCCTTATTCCTTATTCCTTATTCTGATCAAGCTGTCACTATTTCTTCAATCTGTTGTGCTGCCGAGGACAACGCAGCGGCTTCAGCATCTGGCCCCATTGCCAGCCCTTCTGCATAAATGAAATTGACGTCCGTCATTCCCAGGAAACCAAAGAAATTTTTGAGGTAAGACATTTGCGTATCATTGGGCGTATTTTTATAAATACCACCACGGGTCAAGGCCACAACCACTTTCTTGCCCGTCAACAAGCCCTCAGGACCGTTTTGGCCATAGCGGAAAGTCACGCCAGCGCGCGAAATCGCGTCTACCCAGTTTTTTAGCTGAACGGAAATGCTGAAGTTGTACATAGGAGCGCCGATGACGACGACGTCAGCTGCCTGGATTTCAGCAATCAAGGCATCGTCCAGTGCGACGCGGGCTTGCTGCTCGTTTGTGCGATGTTCGGCTTGTGTAAACAGTGCTTGTAACGCCACTTCGTCCAATACAGGATGCGGTGTTTGCGCCAAGTCACGCGCCACTACCTGCGCCACTACATGGGCATCAGCACTGGCCGCAATAAGACGTTCTACGATCTTCTGAGCAAGCTGTTTTGAATGTGAGCCAGCAGCACGAATGCTGGAATTAATTTGTAAAATGTTCATAGAAACCTCTATCAATATTGCGATCATCAGGAATCTGCAATTCCGTCTCTCTTGATCTACGATGGATGAAGAATTGCGATAGACGTACTTTATAGATTCCAATTTTGATCCGGAAGAGCATAAAATGGATATCATTGTTCCAAAATCGGAAAAATAGAAATGCAACTAGAAGCTAACGATCTTTTGTTATTCGCTCGCGTTATCGAAGAAGGCAGCTTTAGCAAGGCCGCTGACCGTCTGGCAATGCCCAAATCGAGCTTGTCCCGCCGTATTTCGGCGTTAGAGACACAATTGGGTGAACGTTTGTTGTTACGCACTACCCGCCAATTGACAATTACCGATTTTGGGCAAAGTGTGTTGCACCACGCACAACAGGTACAGGATGAGGTTGATGCGACACTCGCACTGACGCAACACCGGCAAGCGCAACCGTCAGGGCGCTTGCGTGTATCCATGCCGAGCGACTTCGCCAATCAGCAAATGAGTCAGTTCCTGTCGTCCTTAATCCAAAAATATCCGGCAATTTCTTTGGAACTTGACCTGACACCGCGACGTGTTGACCTCATTGGCGAAAATTTTGATGTTGCAATCCGCGTTGGTGATTTACCTGACGATGCTTCACTGGCAGCCAGACGTTTAGCCGTATTCAAAGTCGGATTGTATGCAGCACCGGATTACCTGAAACGGCGAGGAACACCCACAGAACCAGAAGCCTTAATGGAACATGATGCCCTGCGCTTATTAGCGCGCAATGGCGAACCCAGCCCTTGGAAATTAACACGCGACGATGAACAATGGGAAGGTATTCCCCCCGGGCGTGCCACCGCAAATTCGCCAGAATTACTCACACGTCTAGCCTTAAACGGCGATGGTATTTTGATGCTATCGGACACTTTTATTAATACTTATCTGGAAAGCGGTGCATTGGTTCGCGTGCTGGCTGACTGGCAACTACCCTCTATTGACGTATGGGCAGTTTTTCCTGGTCGTCGCTTAATGCCTGCCAGAACCAGAGTATTCCTCGATAGTTTGCAAGCTGAATTTCAGAAAGAGTCTTGCGTGGGCAGGATCGACGTATAAATTCAGCGGAAGAGAACGTCTCGCGCCATAGCGGACGGAACAGCGCCAATATTCGTGCTCCCCTTCAACACTGCTTATTAGCTAGTAGGTATTCGGTTCACACCGATGAACGATTTGCTTAGGTGCTTGATGATGGTGGTAGTTCAAATCGATAACCAACCCCATATACCGAGTGCAAGCATTCGGGTTCCGGGAGCTTGCTTTGGATTTTTTTGCGAATATTTTTAATGTGCGAATCGATGGTTCTATCATTGATGTCGCGCTGATCTTCATGCGCAATATCGAGCAAATGTTGGCGTGAAAAGACCCGATTTGGATGACTGATCAATTCTGCTAACAGACGATATTCGACTGGGGTCAGCGGTAACGCATTCCCTTCAAATAGAATTCTTTGTTCTGCAGTTTCAATAAAAAATCCTGATGCTTGCGTCGTCTTCCCGCTATGCCGACGCAGATGGATTTTTGCTCTCGCCACGACTTCACGTGGGCTAAATGGTTTACACACGTAATCGTCAGCGCCTACTTCCAGCCCCAATAGTCTGTCAACTTCCTCGACTCTGGCCGTCAGCATAATGACCGGTATCTGCGTAAATTTTCTTATTTCCTTGCAGACTGAAATTCCGTCCATCAAGGGAAGCATGAGATCAAGCAATACAAGATCAGGAAGACTTTTTTGAACTGAAGCCAGACCGGATCTACCGTCGTGCTGTTGTTCGACCTGATAGCCACTGGCGACAAAATAGTCTTGCAACAATGCGGCTATTTTTAGATCGTCTTCAATAATTAAAATACGCTGCAGAGAATTGTCAGTCATCATTGTCCTGTTACAAAATAAGCGGAAGCCGGATTACCATTTTTAAGCCTCCTAACACCGATGGCATGGCGTCAATTTCGCCATCCTGCGCTGTGAGTAAAGCTTTACAAATAGACAGTCCAAGCCCACTTCCTCCATGTGCGCGGCTACGTGCCATATCGACCCGATATAGGCGATCAAACAATAAACTATGTGCGTTCAGTGGTACGCCGGGCGCACTATCTTCAATACAAATTTCGACAAAATTACGACTCGACGAAATACTGCATCGGAGTGTGCCAGGACTATCGGTATATCGGATGCTGTTTTCCAGCAGATTGCTGATCACCTGTGTCATGCGACTCGTATCACCTCGAATAAAAGTTGGCTCGGCAGGGAAGTCAATTTGTATCGATAACTGTGCTTTTTGTAATCGCAATGTATAGCGTTGTGTGATGGAAGCGACTAAAGCAACGATGTCGATTCTGGCGAACTCATAGCGTAAATCGCCAGCATCGGCGAGTGTCAATTGGCGCACGTCATCGACCAGCTTATTTAAATGCAATATCTCCGCATGTAAAGACGCCATCGCCGCAGGAGAAGAAGTTCTGACACCATCAATAATGGCCTCAACTTCTCCGAGGATGACGGTGAGCGGTGTCCGCAGTTCATGGGAGATATCAGCTAACATCTGCCGGCGTTGCGTCTCATTTTGCTGCAAGGAGCGCGCCATGCTGTTAATGTCTTTAGCCAACTCGCCCAGTTCATCTTGATTCAAAACCTCAGCACGCGCCTGGAATTGACCTTTAGCAATCCGTTTGCTGACTTTATGCAGCGATTTTAAAGGCCGTAGTAAATGTCGCGCCAGGTAGATGGATAAAATCAATGCGATGATGATCAGACCTAGTGCTAACCAGATCGTTTGTTGAATCTGTATGCGGACGAAATCCAAACCATTCGCATTGGATATATTGCGTAATGGTGCCAATCGAAGTGTGCCGACAACGCGCTTATCGACGACAATACTTTGTCGACTACCGTCAGGTGCAGTAGCGGCGTCACGGGGGCCAATAATTGCGGTTCCATGTTCGTCGATCAATGCCAATCTTTGTGCGAATCCCATAGGATCAGGGGGCGGCTGATCCAGCGATCTCTCTGGCAGAGGCACATCAGGCGCAGCCGATGTTTCTGCTGTCGGAGATATCGGTCGCTGTTCAATGACATTGCGTGGTGGATGCGGTCGCATTTGCTCGAGTATGTCGTGCAAGCCTTCGCGATCACGAGACAGGTGATCAAAATTACCATCGCGCCGATAATCTTCCGCCAATAACTGACTTAATTTTCTTAAATCTTGTTGTTCTAGCTCACTGAGATAAGAGATAAATCCACGTTTAAGATTTTGGCTGCTAATCCACGCCATCGTCCCTATGCATAAAATCACAATGGTGGTGATCGTAACGGCGATTTTTTTGGCGATGGTGAGGCGCATGGGATGCTTGGTGTAGGGCGTTGTTTAATTGATCAACATAGAGTCAGAATCTTTACCATCTACCGACATGGTAATGCCACAGTATAGCGACAGAGTATAGCGAGTGAGTGTATTACTTAAATATGGAGCAATAAAGGAATTGCCACTATTTTAAGCGATAGCCAAGATACTTAATTAAATGAAAACAATGCGTAAATTAACGCTAAGAAACCACACCATTAGACAAAAATTTACCTCTTTTCTCCATTTTTCCTCCTTAATTTAGATGCACTGTGGCAACTATGCAGACTTTTCTGGCTGCATGCCGCTAGCGAAATTCGCATGGCGATTCATGTTATCAAATCAGGAGGCTGCAAATGAAACAAGCAATTCGAATCTCGGGCATGACCAGACAACTCGTCGCGCTAAGCCTTTCAGGCTTAGCTCTAAGCGCCTGCGGTGGCGGCCGCGAAACGACAGCACAAACAACCCAAAGCATTAACGTCGCTGCGGCAGCAGAGACCAACGCCGCCAGTGTCGCCAGTGCTGCTATTACTGCAAGTTCCGACAGTGCCACGACCACGTCGACTGCATCTAGCGCAAAAATAGCGCTGGCACTGGCAAGTAATACGGCCCAGCCCAGTGCGACGGTCAGCACAGTATCAACCCTCGAAAAGCCAATCGCGATAAGCAATATCGAAGGAACTGTGTTAACTACGACCGCCAGCGGTACGATCGATACGAGCAATGCATTTTTCCAGGCATTTGGAAATGGTCGCAGTTGTGCCAGTTGTCACTAGGAGAGCCAGGCCTGGAGTATCAGACCAGATAGTCTGCAGCAGCGTTTTATACAAACGAATGGCACCGATCCAATTTTCAGTTTGGTCGATGGTGCCACTTCACCCAAGAGTGTGGTTACGACTCTTGACCAAAAACGTCTGGCCTATAGCATGCTGTTGACCAAGGGTTTAATACGTGTCGGCTTGCCGCTACCTGCCAATGCGCAATTTATATTGTCAGCTGTCAATGACCCTTACGGCTTCGCGAGTGCAACGCAACTTTCTTTATTCCGTCGACCACTACCAACAACGAACCTTAAATTTGAAACAACGATGATGTGGGACGGACGCGAGACTTTTTCAAATTCACAATCCGGTTTATGTCTCAAAGGCGTGCAACCATCGACATCTTTTGCCACTTCTGATTTTGACTTATTACATCAGGCAAATACCGCCGTACTGACGCACGCACAATCACCACAAGGTCTGACCGCGGCGCAGCAAAGAGCAATTGTCAGTTTTGAAGAATCATTGTTTACGGCACAACTGACGAGTACGCGTGCTGGCAGTCTGACCGATGCCGGGGCCAAAGGCGGTCCCGTTGCGCTGGCAGCTAGTAATTTTTATTTTGGCATCAACGACATTAGCGCAGGTGATTATGTCACTGGTGCTGCGTTTAATCCGAATGTAATGACAATCTTTTCGTCCTGGAGCAGTTTGGATGCACCGACCCCGGGCGCGAAAGGAAAACCTCCGGTGGCACCGACGGCAGTCAATGTATTACGTGCCTCAATTGCGCGCGGCGAGAAGATTTTCAATACTAAGCCATTTAATATTAACGGTGTCGCAGGTTTTAGCGATCAGCTTCGCACGAACTTGCAGCGTGGCACTTGTGCTAGTTGCCACAGCACGCCAGCAGTTGGCACGCAGTCCGTTCCACGATTATTTAATACCGGTGTAGCAGGCGCGAATTTGCGCACGCCAGATATGCCTTTGTACACGTTTAAAAATAACAAAACCGGAGAAGTCGTGCAAACAACAGATCCTGGCTTTGCGCTGACGACTGGTCAGTGGCAAGACATTGGCCGCTTTAAGGTGCCTGCGTTACGAGCATTGGTCGCGCGCGCACCGTATTTTCATAACGGATCTGCGCCGGATATTCCTGCGGTTATTCATTTTTATGATAAGCGGTTCAATATAGGGTTCACGCCACAAGAAGTGAGCGACCTGACAGAGTTTTTGAAGGTACTTTAATTTTAGAAAATAAAAAGCCGAATTGTCTTACCGGACAGGTTCGGCTTTTTGATGCCATAAAGTTCGCTTGCAACGTCTGGCACTATTCCAAGTGAAGATCGCGTGATTTATTGCGTGATTTATTGCGTGATTTATTGCATGATTTTTTGTGTGATTTAGTGTGTGATTTAGCGTGTAATTTATTCGGCGTAAAAGCAACGTCCACAAACATGTTGATAGCGTTCATTGCCACCAATGTCAATTTGTTCACCAACTTTTAACCTCTTACCGCGGCCATCAACCCGGATATTCATAGTGGCTTTCTTTCCGCAGGCGCAAATATTTTTCAATTCTTCAATAGTATCGGCTAGTGCCAATAAATACGTTGCTCCGGGAAACGGTTCTCCTAAAAAATCACTTCGTATCCCATAACAGATCACTGGCACACCGCGAACGTGTGCCAGTTGATGCAGTTGCTTAACTTGATCTGGCGACAAAAACTGTGCTTCATCAACCAGCACACAATTGACTTGTGGGGCTTCTTTAAAGAAATCAAATTCTGCATCAAAGACGTCAGCTTCTCGCTGAGGTCCCAGACGCGAAGTAACCTTGCCAATCCCATACCGATGATCAATCGCAGCCGTATATAAACAAACATGCTGACCTTGCTCTTCATAGTTATGTGCCACTTGCAACAACGCCGTTGATTTACCTGCGTTCATTGCAGAATATCTGAAGTAAAGCTTGGCCACGGGTGTTCCTTAAAATGTGATCGACGGGCAGATATTGTAACTGCATGCCGGAATTTCAAGAGTCTCTGACAAATAAAATTCCATATTTTATTTATTTATCTTGATTTTAAAAAACCTGAATTAAATCCCTTGAATTCAAAAAAATGCACCCTATCTTTGACTCAGCAGATGCTCATGTGAGGTCTGCAAATTCTAGCTAAACGCTTAGCTTATTTAGTTCAATTTATATCGCTTCATTTTAAAAGGATATCACCATGCGTAATTTTGATTTTGCCCCTTTATACCGTTCAGCTATCGGTTTCGATCGTCTCGCACAATTGTTCGACGATGCACAGCGCAACGATGCCGCTCCTAGCTATCCCCCATATAATATCGAGTTAATCGCTGAAGATAAATATAGCATTACGATGGCAGTTGCTGGCTTTGATCGTAGTGAAATTGAAATCGAAAGTGAGCGAGATACGCTCAAAGTTGTGGGTCGCAAACAAAAAGAAGATGCACCGAAAAATTACTTGCATCGTGGTATTGCATCACGTGATTTCGAGCATCGTTTTCGTTTAGCGGACCACGTCAAAGTCGTTGCCGCGAGCTTAAATAATGGTTTGCTCAATATCGAATTGGTGCGCGAGGTTCCTGAAGCCTATAAACCACGTCGCATCCTGATCGATGGCGAAAATTTGCAGTTAGTTCAAACGCAGGCAGCCTGATTTCTTACTTTAATCGGCTGAAATTCAGCCTTTTACGAAAAAACATGGTCATTGATGGCCATGTTTTTTTTGCTCAACATGATGTCGTCAATCAGAAACATCAACAACACCTGGAAATCATTCGACATGGGGCACAATCGCCCCAACTCATTTTAGCAATGAACGCCGACTTTGATTTTGTCCGAAAAAGCTTCGCTTTAACCGTTTAACTTAAGCGTTTATTGGATAAATCCACGGAAATTTTTAGTTACCATTTTAATTTACCGCACAGAAACAACAAGATATTCTTTATTAATATAGAGAAA
The DNA here is from genome assembly GCF_049340285.1 of Undibacterium sp. SXout20W. Classification (NCBI taxonomy): domain Bacteria; kingdom Pseudomonadati; phylum Pseudomonadota; class Betaproteobacteria; order Burkholderiales; family Oxalobacteraceae; genus Undibacterium; species Undibacterium sp. SXout20W. The sequence continues at coordinate 19,825 of NZ_JBMPPH010000011.1, forward strand.
TATTTAAAGAATTTATTGCTTTTATAACTATAAAATTTGTGAGATGGTAAGATATACATGGTCTCTTGCCTCTGTATTTTGGCTTTTTCATGCGAATTGCCACAGAAATTGTGTTTATAAAATTAAGTATGTGAAATAATGTAACTACTATTTCGTGCCAGTGTAAAACTTGGCGTCTCAAATAATGAGCTGCAAATAGGCCATTTTTGAATTATTCTTTGTTCGACAAGAGTAAAGTCGGCTGAGCGTAGTTGTTGCATTATTCTTCATGAGAGGATGTCGTATGTCCAAGACTGTAATGGTGGTAGATGATTCTGCGTCTGTTCGGCAAGTAGTAGGACTTGCTCTTAAAGGTGCAGGCTATACCGTCATCGAGGGATGTGATGGGGTTGACGCATTGTCTAAGCTCAAAGGACAAAAAGTACATCTGATTATTTCAGACGTCAATATGCCCAACATGGATGGTATTAGCTTTGTTCAGGAAGTAAAAAAACTCGCGGCCTATAAGTTCACCCCAATTATTATGCTGACGACAGAGTCGCAAGAAGGTAAGAAATTGCAGGGTCAGGCCGCTGGCGCCAGAGCTTGGGTAGTCAAGCCATTTCAACCTGCACAAATGCTGGCAGCAGTGTCAAAACTAATCCTGCCCTAGAAGAGGCGCGCTATGAAAAGCCAGACAATTGAAGGTGAGTTGACGATCTATACTGCGGCGACAGAGAAACAAAGTTTGATGAATTTTTTGGACACCGACAGTGAGCTTGAGTTAAATCTTTCACAAGTATCAGAGATGGATACCGCAGGCTTGCAAATCCTGATACTGATGAAGAATGAAGCACGTCGTCAAGGCAAAGTACTGCGGTATGTTATGCATAGTAAGCCCGTGCTGGAAATTCTGGAAATGACCAACGTTACTACAAGTTTTGGTGACCAGATTATTCTGACGTAACAACTTTCTTTTATCTTCAAATCGCGTTAAATTAGCTTCTCCACCCCCTAATTCAATAGACCGTCGGTAACTTTGATCCAATTAGTCCGGTGATCATTATGAGTAATTGAAGCACAGCATTCCATAGCAATTGAAAGCGGAGGATTGAATGAGTTTCGATATAGAAATGAAAGCCGCGATGGAGACGTTTATCGTCGAGAGTCGCGACTTACTGCAGGATATGGAAGATTTATTGCTAGGCCTTGAGCATAGCAACGACACTGCAGATGCCATTAATGCTATTTTTCGTGCGGCTCATACCATCAAAGGTTCATCTGGACTTTTTGGCTTAGATCATATCGTCAGCTTTACCCATGTACTTGAAAGTCTCCTTGATAAAGTACGTGATGGCGAGATTCCAATTTCCGCCAAATTGGTTGCGGCACTTTTGCCCTGCCGCGATCATCTGAGCTTGTTGATAGACCGCATTGCTGTCGGCGACCTGAGCGCCAGCCCTGAGCTGACAGCCGCTGGTGCTGAGTTACACATTCAACTGGGATACTTTCTTGACCACAAGCAAGGCTCCGAAACTGGCTCTGCCATTCAACATGCGTCCGACGAACCCACACACACAAGTAGAACAGAGGGATGCAAAGTCGATGCCGGAAATTGGTATTTGTCACTGCGTTTTGGCCCGAATTGCTTACGCAATGGTATGGACCCCCTCTCTTTTATCGGCTACCTCAATACCTTAGGGGATGTGGTTCATATCGTTACCATCAGTAATGAGTTGCCTGAAGCCGATGTAATGGATGCCGAAACTTGCTACTTAGGCTTTGAAGTCGTATTAAGGAGCAATGCAACAAAAGAGGCTATCGAGAGCGTCTTTGAGTTTGTCAACGAAGATAGCGTGATACGTATCGTTCCACCGAACAGCAAAATCGATGAGTATATAGAAATCATCAATTCACTCCCGGATGATATTGAGCTCCTCGGCGAAATATTGATAAAAAGTGGTGTACTGACAAAGAACGAATTAGAAAGCTGCTTGAGCTTACAGCGCCAACGACGGCAAAATTCTACGTCTGAAGAAAGTGCAACACTGGTGCCAATTGGTGAAATATTGGTTAAGCAAGAAATGCTGCAAAAACCCGTATTGAACGCCGCGCTCAATAAACAACAACAAGTAAAAGACTCAAAAGCACGGGAACGTCAAAGTATTCGTGTCGATGCAGAACGTCTTGATAAACTAATTGATCTCGTCGGCGAGCTAGTGATTGCGGGCGCTGGCGCCAATTTACGCGCGAATAAAATTGCAGATATGGCCTTACTGGAGTCCACCAGTGAAGTCATGCGGTTAGTAGAAGAAGTCCGTGACAGCGCATTACAACTCAGAATGGTACCGATAGGAACCACGTTTAGTCGTTTTCAGCGTGTGGTCAGAGATGTCAGCATGGAATTGGGCAAAGACATTATTCTCGAAATTTCTGGTGGCGATACCGAAGTGGATAAATCCGTCGTTGAAAAAATTGGCGACCCTTTAATGCACCTGGTTCGCAACTCGATGGATCATGGCATTGAGTCATCGACCGTACGCCTCGCCCGTGGTAAGCCTGCCCAGGGTATCTTGCGCTTAAATGCGTATCATGAATCTGGCAGCATCATTATTGAAGTCAGCGATGATGGTGGTGGATTAAACAAGGACAAAATTCTCGCTAAGGCGATCGAACGTGGTTTGATTACACCCAATGCCGTACTCAGTGATAAAGATATCTATGCGCTCATTTTTGAGCCCGGATTTTCGACGGCAGATCAGGTTTCTAATTTGTCCGGACGTGGTGTTGGTATGGATGTGGTCAAGCGCAACGTCACCTCGTTACGCGGCAGTATCGATATTGATAGCGAAATTGGGGTAGGTGCAACAATCAAGATACGCTTACCGCTGACTCTGGCGATCATCGACGGTTTTTTGGTCGGCGTGGGTACATCTTCGTTTGTCGTACCACTGGATCATGTAATTGAATGCGTAGAATTACCAAAAGAAAGTGATGATCTCGACTACATGGATCTGCGTGGGCAGGTATTACCATTTATTCGCTTGCGAAATTTTTTTGAAATTGAAGGTGAATTGCCACGTCGCCAAAATGTGGTGGTAGTTGGTTATGGTGATAATAAAACAGGGCTGGTCGTTGATCGCTTAATGGGTGAGTTTCAAACAGTAATCAAACCATTGGGACGATTATTCAATCATGTAAAAGGTATTGGTGGTTCCACTATTTTGGGTAGCGGAGAAGTAGCACTGATACTCAGTATTCCCGCAATGACACAGTTATATTCTGCACAAGAACAAAAGAAGCTTCTGAACTCATCAATGCCATTACCAGGCCCAAAAAAGCAAACACAGGAATTGTAATAAAAATCTGCAATTCACAGTATATGTCGTAATTTGAAGAAAGGAAATGCAAATGAAATCGCTCTTAGAATCCTTAAAAATGTGGCAAAAATTTGCGCTGGTTGGCTTATTTGTGATTGCTTTATTTGGATTGCCGTTTGTGCTGTATTTGCATGCCGTCAATCAAGAAATTCATGACTCCGATTTTGAAAAAATGGGCGCTCATGCTTTGGTACCATCCGCTAAATTACTGCAATTGGTCCAACGCCATAGTTTGCAAAATCAAGGGGTGATTACAGGTGACAAGAATATCCGATCCTCTCGTGATGCTACTTCACAAGAAATTTCAAACGAATTGGATGGCATGCTCACGATGAGCAAGCAAAATCAAGAACTTGGACTTGAAGACAAACTTAGCCAATTGAAACAAGCATGGACGGCACTTCTGAATGAACAGGATAGCTTTAATAATGAACAAAATCGTGCCAGACACTCCGAGTTAGTCAATAAACTTTTTGGCATCATTGACACCGCTGCGGATAACGGAAATTTACTATTGAGTCCTGATGCCGGCACCTTTTATCTGGCAACAATGGCAAGCGATAGCGTTGTGAAATTGACCGAGAAATTCCGTACTTCCAGAGCGCTTGGTTACGATACCCTCACCAATAAAAACCTCACTGATCTAGATCGTGGCAAACTTGCCGCTAACAACGCTGTCATTGCTGACCATATCGCCAGAAATGACAAAAATTATTCAAAATTAATTGCGGCTAGTTCCGTCTATAAAGATACGCTAAGTTCCAAAATATCCGAACAAAATACACGATCCAGAGAAGCCCTTAACTTAATCACCGACAAACTGCTGGAAGCCAGTAAATTTGAAATGGAGCCGCAGGCCTACACGCAAAAATTGACCAACGTTATTGACTCAACGCATGAGTTGGAACAACTAGTGACCAAAGAGTTGGTTAAAAGAACCGATGAGCGTAATAAAGAACTCAAATCACAACGCATGCAAACCGTAGGCGCTTGCATGCTCATGTTGCTCGTAGTCGTTAGCCTTTCCTGGGTCATGATCAAAACAATCATTCGCCAAATCGGTCAGGAACCTACCGATGTCGTAGAGTATGCCAATCGGGTCGCATCAGGAGATTTTTCAGCATCATTAGAATTACGTGATAACGATATTTCCAGTATTGCAGCTAACTTGTCAGCGATGGTGGGCAATATCCGCGCGCGTATCGAAGAGAGTGAACAAATCGCACAAGAAACCCTGCGGATAAAAATCGCGCTGGACAATGTTGCCACCAATGTGATGATTTCGGACGTCAATAGAAATATCATCTACATGAATAAGTCGATTGTCAGCATGTTGACTGAGGCTGAATCCGATGTCAAAAAAGCGTTGCCGAATTTTTCTGTTGCCAATTTAATGGGTTCAAATATCGATCAATTCCATAAAAATCCGGCGCATCAAAAACAATTGCTCTCAACGTTCACTTCTAACCACCATGCACAGATCAATGTTGGTGGACGCACCTTCACATTATCTGCCAATCCCGTCATTAATGACGCTGGCGAGCGCTTAGGTAGTGTGGTTGAGTGGGCGGATATTACGGCACAGTTAGCAGCTCAACAAGCTGCAGAAAAACTTGCGGCAGAAAATTTACGTATTAAAATCGCGCTCGATAATTGTGCGACCAATGTCATGATTGCCGATCCTGATCGTAATATTATTTATGCCAATAAATCCATCATCGAGATGCTAGAGGCCGCAGAATCGGATATTCGTAAAGTGTTACCAAATTTCAATGTTTCAAAATTGATGGGATCGAATATCGATCAATTCCATAAAAACCCGGCACACCAAAAAGCGATGTTGGCGAACTTTACGAGCAACCATAAAGCCCAGATCGTCGTCGGCGTGCGTACCTTTGCCCTTTCAGCCAATCCAGTCATGAGTGACAAGGGTGAGCGTCTCGGTAGCGTGGTTGAGTGGGTGGACAGAACCGCCGAAGTGGCCATCGAGAAAGAAGTTGGCAATATCGTTGAACAAGCGGTTGCAGGCAACTTTACGACCCGTATTATTGAAGATGGCAAAACTGGCTTCTTTGGCAAGCTAAGTTCCGATATCAATCGCTTGATGTCGACGAGTGACGAAGGCCTCAGCGAGGTGTTACGCGTATTAGCAGCAATTGCTAAGGGTGATTTAACACAAACGATTGATCGTGATTATGAAGGCACGTTTGGTGCCTTGAAAGCAGCAAGCAATGAAACTGTAGAACGCTTGTCGCAAATTGTGACAGACGTGATTAATGCGACCGATGCCTTATCCAATGCATCGGAACAAGTTAGTGCAACTTCTCAGGCATTATCACAGGCAGCTAGTGAACAAGCGGCTAGCGTCGAAGAAACCAGTGCCAGCATCGAACAAATGGCCGCCGGTATCAACCAGAACGCAGAGAATGCCAAAGTAACTGACGGTATTGCCGGGAAAGCTGCTAAAGAAGCAAGTGAAGGTGGTGTTGCGGTGAAACATACCGTGTCGGCAATGAAGGAAATTGCTTCAAAAATTGGCATCATCGATGATATTGCCTACCAAACCAATATGTTGGCATTGAATGCGGCGATTGAAGCGGCGCGCGCCGGTGAACATGGCAAAGGCTTTGCGGTCGTTGCCGCTGAGGTACGCAAATTAGCAGAACGGAGTCAAGTCGCTGCCAGAGAAATCGGTGATCTTGCCGGTGGCAGCGTGAAGACAGCAGAACGCGCCGGTGAATTGATTGATGAAATCGTACCAGGCATTGGACGTACCTCCGATCTGGTTCAAGAAATTGCAGCCGCATCGCAGGAACAATCGGCTGGCGTTTCGCAAATCAACACTGCGATGAACCAAATGAATCAGATTACACAGCAAAATGCTTCATCTAGTGAAGAATTGGCAGCAACCTCGGAAGAGATGACCAGCCAGGCTGAGCAACTTAAAGAGCTCGTTGCCTTCTTCAAGATTTCACAAGAAAGCCATCAAGCACATACGGCAGAAGTCAGGTCGAACAGACCATCGTCGAATTTGAGTAAGCGCGGACGCATGGTCTCATCAAGCGGTATTGATGAAGCCAAATTTGAACGTTTCTAGGAGTGTGACATGGGCGCGATTATCGATGCCAAAAAGCATGTTGCGTCCGTTCATGGCGCAGACGCTAAAAATACCGTAAGAAGTTCTCAATATTTGACGTTTGTATTGGGTGGCGAAGTCTATGCTTTGGAAATTCTCCATATCAAAGAAATCATTCAATATGGAGAATTGACTGAAGTGCCAATGATGCCGAGCTTTATTCGTGGCGTGATCAATTTACGCGGCAAAGTGGTTCCAGTGGTCGATATGACCGCGAGATTTGGACGCGGCATCACCAACGTTGCGCGTCGCACCAGTATCGTCATTATTGAATTAGTACAAGACGAGGATAGTGAAGTCGAGGCACAAAGCATCGGCGTGATGGTCGATGCAGTGAATGAAGTCATCGACATTGCGGATGCCGACGTTGAACCACCGCCAGCGTTCGGCGGAAAAATACGTGCAGACTTTATTAGCGGCATGGCAAAACGCAATGGTCGCTTTATTATTGTTCTCAATTTAGCGCAAGTATTGTCGGTGGAAGAAATGGTCGCTCTTGGTAGTTCTATGCTCGATGGCGGGGAACCTGCCACAAGCACTAATACTGAGTCGGAGTCGGAGTATGAAGGCTAATACTTTGGGTCCGGGGACGATACAGCCGCTCAAAAAAATCGAGTTTGAATGGATATCTCAGTTTTTATATGAGCGCACCGGGATCGCGCTCAACGATGGCAAGCAAGCGATGGTCATGGGGCGACTCGATAAGCGTTTGCGTAAGCGTGGTTTGCTTAACTATACGGATTATTTTGCATTGCTCGGCAAACCTGGTTTCGAGGATGAAACTACGGTTGCTATTGATTTATTGACAACTAATGAGACGTATTTTTTTCGCGAGCCTAAGCATTTCGACTTTTTAAAAGCGGTGGTTTTTGAACAATACGCAAGGCAACGTGGCCTTCGCGTGTGGAGTGCGGCGAGTTCCAGCGGTGAAGAAGCGTATACGATTGCCATGTGCCTGGCCGAGTATTTCCGCGGCGATGGCTGGGAAATCTTAGGGACAGATATTTCAACGAAGGTCTTAGAGAAAGCAGCTCGCGCTTTATACCCGATGTCTGCGGCAGAAAAGATACCGCTCCCTTTATTAAAAAAATACTGCTTGAAGGGGCGTGATGAATTTGAAGATTTTTTTCTGATCGATCCCGTCATCAGATCAAAAGTAAAATTCCAGTCCCTCAACTTAATCGAGCCATTACCAGACATTGGTTTGTTGGACGTAATATTTTTACGCAATGTCATGATTTATTTTGATCTGGAAACAAAACAAAAATTAGTACAAAGAATGGTCGAGAAATTGCGTCCTGGCGGCTACTTTTTTATTAGTCACTCCGAGACGTTAAATGGCTTAAATACGAGCCTGAAAATGGTGAGTCCCTCCATCTACCAACGGCCAATGTAAGTTTTTCTTGTCATAACAGAATGGCACATAGGGACATCTTATGCGCCAGAGCTGTAATGATCTGCTTTGTTAATGGATGCAAATTTTCACCGGCAATGGAGCCTAATTTAATGGTATTTTTCAAAATAGGCTTTGTTTTTCGTCGATCTCTGCACCACCAAAGTTTTCAAGTAAAGTGATTTTTTTGGTATGGAAGCTCCTTCTTTTTATATTGATATTTTTTTGCAACCCGGAGATTTCTATTTCGGCGACAGTGATACCCGTATCCGTACTATACTAGGTTCCTGTGTGGCAATAACTTTGTGGCACCCGATTTTACGGATAGGTGGGATGTGTCATTACATGCTGCCCAAAAATAGCCGAAGAGCGCCACATGCGCATCTGGACGGTCGGTATGCGGAAGATGCCGTGCAGTTATTTTTGAAAGAAATAAAAAAATCACGTACCCATCCGGCCGATTATGAAGTCAAGATGTTTGGTGGCGGAAATCAATTTCCTTCGCAAAATGTCGGTGAGCTTACGGTGTCTGATAAAAATATCGAGTTGGGTCGACACTTACTCTCGGAGCATGGTTTTTCAGTGCGGCGTGAACACATGGGTGGCGTGGGACATAGGAATGTGATATTTGATTTATGGTCAGGTGACGTGTGGGTCAAACACGTTGAGAAAGTGATGGTACCGTGAGCGGAAAAATAAAAGTAATGTTGGTGGATGACTCGGCCGTGGTGCGTCAGGTTCTGACTGCCGTGCTCGGTCGTGATCCCGACATTGAAGTCATCGCTGCTGCACCTGATCCCATATTTGCGATGGATAAAATGAACCAGCGCTGGCCTGATGTTGTTGTATTAGACGTCGAAATGCCTAGAATGGACGGCATCACATTTCTCAAAAAATTGATGTCTGTACGACCTACTCCAGTCATCATTTGCTCAACGCTGACAGAAAAAGGCGCAGCAACGTCCATGCAAGCGTTAGCTGCCGGTGCAGTATCTATCGTCACAAAGCCTAAAGCGGGATTAAAGGGCTTTCTGGAGCAAGATTCCGGCGATATTGTGCAAGCCGTAAAAGCGGCCGCCATGGTCGATATGCGGCGTATCAAAGCAATGACCATGAACACCCTCAATCCAACTGCCAAGCTCACGATCAGTGAGGCAATTCCTGCATTTGAAGCTAGAACTGGCGCAGCCATGTCAGTCACCACCGATAAGCTTATAGCAATTGGAACCTCAACCGGCGGTACGCAAGCATTGGAGGTCGTCCTTAAGGACTTGAGCCGGACGACCCCAGGTATTGTCGTTGTGCAGCACATGCCTGAAAAATTTACGGCGGCTTTTGCCGAACGTCTGAATAGGATTTGTTCTATTGAGGTGTTAGAAGCAAAAAATGGGGATCGCTTGATCAATGGCAGAGCATTGATTGCACCGGGTGGACGCCACATGCTCGTCAAACGTAGCGGAGCGCAATATCACGTCGAAATTCTGGATGCGCCACCGGTCAATCGTCATCGACCGTCCGTCGATGTATTATTTCGATCGGTTGCCAAATGCGCAGGAGCAAATGCTTTGGGCGTCATCATGACCGGTATGGGCGATGATGGTGCCATCGGCATGCAGGAAATGCATGATGCCGGTGCTGAAACACTCGCACAAGACGAAAAAAGTTGTGTGGTCTATGGGATGCCAAAAGAGGCAGTCAAGTTGGGCGCCGTTGATACCATTTTGCCGCTGAAAGATATCGCCGCAACGATTGAGGCTTACGGGCGGAAAAATATCTGAACATCTGTTCCTGCTCGCCATCAAAACAACAAGGCTTTGAACCCTGCCCCCCCGCAAGCGGGAGAAGGGCAAGGGTGACGGTGCTTAATGAGCTGGACTCTATAACACGTGCTGTTATGGCAATGACACGCATCAGGCGGGTTTGCATCGGTTCGATAAGCCTTTACCAGAAGACGCGCATTTTTATTTGCGGATAATGGTACTCAGCCCGACGTCACGAATATCTTTAGTGCCAGTCAACGCCATACTGACGTCAAGTTCTTTATGTAAAATTTCCAACATCTTGGTCACGCCCTCTTCGCCCATGGCACCCAGTCCATACAAAAAGGCACGCCCAACCATGCTACCTTTGGCACCAAGCGCCGTCGCTTTCAAAATATCCTGACCAGTCCGGATACCGCCGTCAAACCAGACTTCGGTCTGATGACCAACAGCGTCCACAATGGCAGGCAAGGCTTCGATCGATGACATGGCGCCATCCAATTGGCGACCACCATGATTGCTGACCACGATCGCATCAGCGCCAGCTGCTACCGCCAATTTTGCATCTTCGACGTCTAAAATTCCTTTGAGGATCAGCTTACCGCCCCATTCTTTTTTGATCCACGCAACGTCTTCCCAGTTTAAGGTCGGATCGAACTGGCTGGCTGTCCATTGGCTCAAAGTTAAAATGCCATCGCCGCCTTTGACATGCCCAACCAGGTTACCAAAAGTTTTGCGACCAGTCAGCGCACGCAACGCCCATGCAGGTTTGGTGGCAAGATCAATCATATTCGCGAGGGTCAGTTTCGGTGGTACTGACATACCATTTTTCAAATCCTTGTGGCGCTGCCCCAGGATTTGCAAGTCCAGAGTCAACACCAGTGCTGAACATTTGACCGCTTTAGCACGCTGTATCATTTCCTTCACAAAACCGCGATCACGCATGACGTATAACTGGAACCAGAAAGGCTTTTTGGTGACGCTATCAATGTCCTCAATCGAACAAATACTCATGGTCGATAAGGTAAATGGCACTCCAAATTTCTCTGCCGCAATCGCGCCGAGCATTTCACCGTTCGCCCATTGCATTCCTGTCAATCCCGTTGGTGCGATCGCCACTGGCATCGTCACCTCCTGGCCGATCATTGTAGTCTTGGTAGAACGGTTTTCTACATTGATGGCAACCCGTTGACGCAATTTAATTGCCGCCAGATCATTGGTATTCGCTTTATAGGTGCTTTCGGTGTAGGAACCACTGTCGGCGTAGTCGTAAAACGCTTTGGGTACGCGTTTCTTAGCGAGTAAGCGCAAATCTTCTACACAAGTAATGACTGGCATGCTGGGTCTCCTGACGGTATTTGAATAGTCAAAAGTGTAGGTGATATTCGAACAGTGATGGGGGAAAACGTTTCAGTGATCGAATGAACTTTTTTCAGCTGACTCTAGGGGCGCAATATTGACAGTGTAAAGCTTGCATTTATGCTTCTAGAAATAGTTCTGAAATGAAATTTCTTAACCACAAATTACCGGCATCCTGATGATAGCGACGATGCCAGAATACATTGGTTTGCAAAACTGGCAAACGCAATGGCGATTTGACATAGTGGAGTCCAAACGGTACGGCGGCTCTTTCGGCTAATTTTTTTGGTACCGTGACCAGCAAATCAGATGTACTGACAATGTAGGGGACGGCGACAAAATGCGGTACCTTAAAATGCGCAGAGGTCAAAATACCGGCTTTTTCGAGGCTTTGATTAATCTTGATATACGGTTGTTCCTGAGAAGCGACGATCAGATGCTGCGCCGCCAGAAAATGGTTCAACTCCAGGCTGGCTCCTGCAAGCGGATGATGGCGACGGAACATACATACATAGTTTTGAGTAAACAGCCGCCGTTGATACCACGCGTCAGACAAGTGATCAAAAGCACCAATCGCCAGATCGACACGACCTGATTCCATGTCGGTTTTAAGATCAATGCTACTCGCGCGAACAGTCGTCAAGTGAAGGTGTGGCGCACAGACATGCAGTTTTGCTGCGAGTAAGGGCATGAAATACACTTCACCGACATCAGTCATCGCAATCGTAAATTGACGTTGGCTAGTGACGGCGTCGAAGTCTTCTTGTGGATTTAACGCCGCCGTAATGTGCCTGAGGGCGAGTGTCACTGAATCGGCAAGTTGCTCAGCCCGTGGGGTTGGTTGCATACCGTTAGCGGTGCGTACAAATAGTTCGTCACCAACGGTTCGCCGCAAACGCGCTAAGGCATTGCTGACGGCGGGTTGCGACAGACCAAGTTGGCGCGCAACGGCGGAAATCTGTCTCTCCTGAAAAACTTGCTGAAACACAATCAACAAATTCAGGTCGATATCTTTGGCTTCTAGCATTATTGATATTGTGAATGATCTGTATTTTTGTATTTATATCGTAAAAATGCGCCGCTTGCACTACATTCGAGGGCTGAGCTGCAATAGGACGCAAACTTCAATAGAAAGTGAGCGCAGCGACAAGCCAATAATAATTTCAGGAGGAAGACATGCAGCCCCAAGGTAATGATATTACGGCAACAAAAACGGTGAGTGTTGAGCAACTAATAGAACAAAGTCGCTTAGATCGTTTCCAAATTGGCCTGCTTTTGCTGTGTGGTTTATGCCTGATCATTGACGGTTTCGATGTACAGGCAATGAGTTACGTCGCACCGGCGATTATTGCCGATTGGCATGTTAATAAGGCCAGTCTTGGTCCCGTTTTTGGGGCTGGTTTATTTGGGATGTTGTTGGGTTCATTGGCACTCACGCCCGTCGGTGACAAATTTGGTCGACGTCCTGTGTTGATTTTATCCACCCTATTCTTTGCGATCTGCATGTTAGCGACGACCCAAGTTCAAAGTATTGATCACTTGATCATCTTCCGCTTTATTACTGGGCTGGGCTTAGGTAGCATCATGCCCAATGCAATGGCACTGGTCGGTGAATTCAGTCCCGACAGTGCACGAATCACTCGCATGATGCTGGTGTCTTGCGGTTTTACCGTCGGTGCTGCAGCCGGTGGCTTTATCAGTGCCGCATTAATTCCAGAATTTGGCTGGCGCGCCGTATTTTTGGTTGGTGGTGTCTTGCCTGCTCTACTGGGGATTGCAATGGTGTTCTGGTTGCCGGAATCGATCCAATTTCTGGTGTTAAATAAACGCCCTCATGATCAGATTTCACGTTGGTTGAGCAAGATCGCCAACGGACTCAAAATTAATGAAGAAACAACGGTCTTGGTCAAAGAAAAACTAGCCCAGGGGTTGCCAGTTACCGCCCTCTTTCATGAAGGTCGCGCTGGTGTCACGATCTTGTTGTGGTTAATTAGTTTTATGAATCTGATCAATTTATATTTCTTGTCTAACTGGTTACCAACCTTAGTCAAAGACGCAGGTTATAGCACTGGCACGGCCGTTTTAATCGGCACCTCGCTGCAAGTTGGCGGCATCGTTGGCACGTTGAGTTTAGGTTGGTTGATTAAGCGATTTGGCTTTACTAAAGTGTTGGGAAGTTGCTTTTTGCTGGCTTGCGTCTGTATCGCCAGCATTGGTTATGCCGCAACAACGCCGATTTTATTGTTTGTCAGCGTCATCATTGCCGGGTTTTGCATTGTCGGTGGTCAGCCTGCTGTCAATACGTTGGCAGGTACCTTTTACCCGACGTCACTGCGCTCGACTGGTATCGGCTGGGCGCTGGGAATTGGACGTATAGGATCCGTGCTGGGACCAGTTGTTGGCGGACAATTAATTGCCATGCAATGGGCGAATACGTCACTGTTTGTCGCGGCAGCAGTGCCTGCCTTGATTTCTGCAGTGACGGTGTTACGTCTCCATCAAATCAACAAGCATTGAAAGCATTAAAAGCATTAAAAGCATTAAAAAAAGTAAATACACTAAAAACAGTCAATGATTTAAAAGCGTTTTATAGATTGAGGAAGAACGATGATGACGAATTTAACGACAGCTGGCAAGTTAGCCTATCAATCCGGGTTTGCGAATGAATACGCTACCGAAGCTTTACCTGGTGCGTTGCCGCAAAACCAGAATTCACCACAAAAGTGTGCATATGGTTTGTATGCGGAACAAATTTCTGGCACCGCATTTACTGCACCACGTCACGCCAATCGTCGTTCGTGGACATATCGCATTCGCCCTGCAGCAATGCATCAGCCGTTTAAGCAAATCGACAACGGTCGCATGACCAACGATTTTTCTCAAGCGCCATCTACACCGAATCAATTACGCTGGGATCCACAACCCATGCCGAACACGCCGACCGATTTTATCGATGGCTGGTTGACGATGGCGGGCAATGGTTCGGCCGATGCACAAACAGGATGTGCAATTCATTTGTATGCGGCAAATAAAGATATGGTCGGTCGGTTCTACTATAACGCTGACGCAGAGTTACTGATCATTCCGCAACAAGGTCGTTTGCACTTACGTACCGAGATGGGTTTAGTCGATATCGAACCACAAGAAATCGCCGTGATACCACGTGGTGTTCGCTTTCAGGTGCAATTGCCGGACGGCGAAGCAAGTGGTTACATCTGCGAAAACTTTGGTTGTATGCTGAAATTACCAGATCTGGGGGTGATTGGCTCCAATGGCTTAGCGAATCCACGTGATTTCCAGACGCCAGTTGCCTGGTACGAAGACAAAGAAGGTAACTTTGAACTGGTTGCCAAATTCAGCGGCCATTTATGGTCGGCAAAAATCGGTCATTCACCTTTAGATGTCGTGGCATGGCATGGGAATTTTGCGCCCTATAAATATGATTTGCGCCATTTTAATACGATAGGTTCCATCAGCTATGATCATCCGGACCCATCGATTTTCCTGGTCTTGCAGGCACCTAGCGATACGCCGGGCGTCGATACGATTGATTTTGTGATTTTCCCACCACGCTGGTTAGCGGCTGAAAATACCTTCCGCCCACCTTGGTTCCATCGCAATATTGCATCTGAATTCATGGGATTGATTCATGGTCAATATGATGCTAAATCAACTGGTTTCCGTCCGGGCGGTGCGAGTTTGCACAACTGCATGAGCGGACATGGTCCCGACGCCCCAACGTTTGAGAAAGCCAGCAATGCTGATACCAGCACACCGCATAAAGTCGATGATACGATGGCGTTTATGATAGAAACGCGTAATATCATCAAACCTACCCGCGCAGCCATGGAATCGCCGCAATTGCAGGCTGATTATTACCAATGCTGGCAGGGTATTAAAAAGTATTTCAATCCGGAGCAAAAATAAATGACGGTTCAACTCAACGAAACCCACGACATCAACCTGCGTAGCTGGGTTGCCTCAGCTAACAATGCAGAAACAGATTTTCCTATTCAAAATTTGCCATACGGCATGTTTCGTCGCCAGGGCAGCAATCAAACTTTTCGCATTGGTGTGGCGATCGGCGATCAAATTTTGGATCTGGCTGCTGCGCACGCGGTGCATGCATTTGCAGGTTATACCGAATTGCAGGGCGGGCATTTCACTGCTGCCGTCAATGCACAGAATTTGAACGGCATGATGGGATTGGGAGCGCCAGTGTGGTCGGCTTTGCGTCTGGCATTATCTCGCGTATTACGCGAAGGATCATCGCAACAAGGAACATTACAAGCCTGCCTTTTAGCACAAGCTGCAGCTGAGTTTGCATTGCCAGCACAAATTGGTGATTACACGGATTTCTATACGTCTGTCCATCATGCGACCGCCGTCGGTAAGTTATTTCGTCCGGATAATCCATTGCTGCCAAATTACAAATGGATCCCGATCGGCTATCACGGTCGCGCTTCGTCCATCGGCGTCTCAGGTCAACAGTTCCGCCGTCCGATCGCACAAACCAAACCGCCGACGTCTGACACACCCGTATTTGGTCCAGCAAAACGCATGGATTATGAGCTGGAAGTCGGCATTTTCATCGGTCCAGGCAATGCTCTGGGTGATGTGATTAATATGGAACGCGCTGAATCCCATGTTTTTGGTTTGTGCCTGTTGAATGATTGGTCTGCACGTGATGTGCAAGCGTGGGAATACCAACCCTTGGGACCTTTCCTGGCGAAAAATTTCGCATCCACTATTTCACCATGGGTTGTAACACTGGAAGCACTCGCGCCTTACCGCCTTGGTTGGACCCGTGACCCTGCTGATCCACAGCCATTGGTCTATCTGGATTCACAGGATTTACGCGTTGATGCGGCGTTTGATATTGAGCTGGAAGTCCTGTTGGAAACTGAAAAAATGCGTACCGATGGTACACCACCGCAACGTTTATCGTTGTCAAATTTCCGCCATTCTTATTGGACAGTGTCGCAGTTGGTGACGCACCATACTGTCAACGGCTGCAATCTGAATCCTGGTGATTTGTTGGGCTCTGGCACGCAGTCGGGGCCAGCGCCAGAAGAAGCAGGTTCTTTATTAGAACTGACCGAAGGTGGAAAAAAATCTATCGCTTTGAGCAACGGTGAACAACGTGTTTTCATGGAAGATGGTGACGCTATCATCATGCGCGGTTGGGCACAAAAAGAAGGTGTTGCCCGGGTTGGTTTTGGTGAAGTGGTTGGTACTTTATTACCAGTACGTAGCTAAATTGCGCCGGTTGAAAGCAACATCGTCTTAGTGTCAAGATGGCTTCGACGGTTCGAGGCTATCCTACATAGATCATGCCTATCGGTCGCTTTTGTAGATACTGTTATCCAAGGCTTTACCAATGACCTCTTTGTTGAGTCATTTTTACGTCGTTTTTACGTCGTTTTTGCGTCGTGTTTAATATGTAAAAAGATCGCTCTTTGTAGAACCAGGCCGGGTGTGGCCCGGCGGCCACTTACTTTTCTTTGCTTCGCCAAAGTAAAGTAAGCAAAAGAAAGGCGACGCTGAGACTTTGCCCTGCGGGTGCCGTCACTGCGTGTCGGCACAATTTGTGCGTCACGTAAAACGGGAAAGTGTCGAAACTCGCTGCGCTCAGACAACGACACTTTCTGATCCGTTTTCCGTGAGGCACAAATTGCTTTGTCTAAAGCGGGTAAGGGCTACATCAACGTCCACTTCGACGTCAACGTCAACGTCGACGTCAACGTCGACATCGACATCGACATCTATCTCCACCTTTAGCGCTTAGGGTGCAAGTTGAGCCTTAAGCCTTCGTTTCTTTTTGATTTTTAGTGTTGTACTTCGGGCTACCAAGCCGGGAGTGGCCCGGCGGCCACTTACTTTTCTTTGCTACGCCAAAGTAAAGTAAGCAAAAAAAAGGCGACGCTGAGACTGTGCCCTGCGGGTGCCGTCACTGCGTGTCGGCACAATTTGCGCTTCACGAAAAACGGGAAAGTGTCGAAACTCGCTGCGCTCAGACAACGACACTTTCTGATCCGTTTTCCGTGAGGCACAAATTGCTTTGTCTAAAGCGGGTAAGGTCTGCATCAACGTCCACTTCAACATCAACATCAACATCAACTTCAACTTCAACTTCAACTTCAACTTCAACTTCAACACTAAGTGTAAAGGCGCAACTCGCCAACATGACACATGGTAATGATCACGCGGGTTTTAGCGATTTTTACTGTCCTGGTTCAACGATCATTTACTGCACTGATTTTTTTGCTGCTGACTCTGGTCCGACCTTGCGATAACCATCATCAAGGGTCTTAAGAAAGGCTAACAAGTCTTGCATTTCTGCTTCCGTCATTGCCTGCGCGGTGATTTTTTTGGGATTAAACGGCACGTTAAAATGATCGACATTGTTGCGATATTTTTTTGGTAAGTCGTTGTACAACTCGATTTTCCCATGCACTTTTGGAAACCATTTTTCTGGTTTGCTATCACGTTCAGCATAGAAATGAATGACATCATCCAGGCTCTTGAAGACGCCGTTGTGCAAAAATACCTGACGCGTCGCGACATTGCGTAAAGTAGGCGTCTTAAACATCCCGCAATATTCTGTTTCTTTGCTCAGGTCTTTTCGTACCGGCCCACACAGTCCTAAATCAAAATAGGCAGGATCTTTGTTGGCAGGAATCTCTGCATTGCGGGGGGCGCCAATTGCTTCGAATCCAAAATCAGTAAATTGTGCAGGGCGTCCAGAACCACCCACCCGGTCACTATGGCACTTGGCGCAATTGCCTTTATTTGGGTTATGAAACACAATAAAGCCGCGCGCTTCTGATTCTGTAAATTGTGCCTCACCAGAAACAACAGCATCAAATTTACTCGTGTATGGATGAAAACTATAGTCCTCCGTTTCAAAGGCTTCTAAAGCCTTACCGGCCTGTTCCAGCGCAATATCTGGCGTCTTGAATGCATCGGTTCCAAAGATTTTGATAAATTCTGGCGCAAGCGTGCTGCGTTGTAATTTTTCGGTAAAACCGGCAGCGGTCAGATTTGCCATTTCATTCGCAGCCGGCAGCGGCACAGCAGCCTGCTTGCTCATCGAATCTAACGCGCCGTCATGCGTAAAACCTCCGGCCGGACCTTCATCTTCCAATCCTTCACTCGCTGGCAAATAAAAATGTCGGGTAAATTTTGGCGTAAATTCCAGATACCGCAGTGAGGGAACTGCTCTCGTACCAGCTTGACGCATGTCCTTCCCACCCAACTGAACTGCCAAATTGTTGGCGGGCGCATAGGCATGATCGGGATGATGACAAGTGGCGCAAGACATTGTTCCTGATGCTGACAAGGTCGCATCAAAAAATAACTTCTTGCCCAACTGCGCTTGCGGACTTAATGGCGTATCGGCTTTTGGATACTCGACATAAATTTTATTGGCCGAAGCCGGATTCTTTGGCGCATTAATCGCTGGTGTAATGGGTGCTTCAACATGCTTTTGACATGCACTCAATAACAATAAGAGCGAAACTACAATGACATGACTTCGTGTAAACATGCAAACGAACCTCAAAATGAGGAAACTTCACAAAACATTTTCCAACGCACGAAGGGGCTGATTGTGCAGGCTTATTGTGCAGACTTAAATGCCTTGGTATGTTTTCAGACGTATCCGATGAAATAAAAAACGGAGTCAATGCCAGGCATTCACTCCGCTTTTTTATTGCTGTGACTATTTAGAAATTAAACATCGTTGTCAAATCACCGACTGCAGATGTATTGACCGGGATATACAAATTGGATGTTGAATTTGCCGGGTTTGGACGATTATCACGACTACGGGCAGATAATGGCGCGAGTTTCCAGTTACGTTCGATAAATTTCATTACAGAAGTGTGATCATGGTAGGTATGATCGATGTAATTTGTACGCGCATAAGGGGATACCACCAAGAACGGGATACGTGGACCATCACCGAAGAAGTCGATATTCTGAATCGCACCGGTATCAAAATGCCCACCACCTTCATCCGTTGTCACGATGATCGCCGTATGTGCCCACAAGGTCGGATTCGCCTGTACTTTAGCGATCAGATTTTGCAAGAAGTATTCATATTTTGCTGGTACAGAATAACCTGGATGACCGCTGTCCAGATTTTTCGGGACAACAAAAGATACTGCAGGTAAGGTTCCCTTTTGCACATCATTAAAGAAAGTCGTCAATCCTGCCAACCCTGCTTTCAAGGACGTCGATGTCATCACATTTTGTGACGCAACCAGTGGATCACCGATCGCATTGTATTGCGCCGCCTGAGCAACCGCAGCCGGCACCCCAAATGCTGCCGCATCTGCAGTCACATCGGCCAACTCACGACCACCGGTGTACCATTTCCAGGACACGCCTTTTTTGGCCAATGCCTCCGCGATCGTCGGCACTGTTTGTGGAGGATAGTTATAGTTGTTTGGACCTATAGGCTGTACATTGCCGTTCATGTCATAGCCTGGTGCATAGTTATTCACTAGGTAGTATTTACCTGCATCACAATTACTTGCAACACCGTTTGTCACTAATATCGACAGAATTGGCGCTACGCCAGGCTGTGTCGAGTCTGAACAATTCACGTAAGAACCGCCACTATAGCCATCTTGCAGGTAAAAGTTGGGATTCGGATTGGTCGCAT
The DNA here is from genome assembly GCF_049340285.1 of Undibacterium sp. SXout20W. Lineage (NCBI taxonomy): Bacteria > Pseudomonadati > Pseudomonadota > Betaproteobacteria > Burkholderiales > Oxalobacteraceae > Undibacterium > Undibacterium sp. SXout20W. The sequence continues at coordinate 39,503 of NZ_JBMPPH010000011.1, forward strand.
CCGTCTGTGCTTTTGGATTTGGGTTGGGATTTTCAATTTGATTGGCTGGCGGCACGGCAACCACGCCGTTAATATTGAAATATGGCACGTCAGCCGTTGCCATAGCGAAGAAGTTAGCACCGGTACCACCCAAGATCGATTGATGGTAATTATCACTGATCGCATAACTTTGTGCGAGCGCTTTGAAATAAGGTGCATCACCTGTATTCATGTTAAAAAAGCCCATCAACTCGCCACCCTGAGCTGGATTAGCAAATGTGATACCTGGCGTGTCCCCACCCTGACCGGCTTTGACCGCAACCCAAGTGAACATATCCAATTTAGCGTTAGTACCGCCAGTTTGCTGCCACATCTGGAAGAATCGATGGACTGGATCTCCAGTCGTTGTTCCGATAGGGTTGGATAGCGATACGCCATACGGTACGAATTTGGTGATCTGGAATGGGCCATTTGCCAGAGGTTTCGAGAAGTTTGGATCAGGAATCCCCCCCGCTGGCTGCAGACCACTCGCGAGCGAAATTTCACCGGTTTGCAAAGGTTGCGGCAACGTCGTGTAAGCAGCGCCACGTGTTGGCGTGATTGTGTATGTACTTTGGCCAACGCCTTGATTTTGCAACGCGAGCGCAAAATTTGGACCTGGTGTGCCGTCGGCATTAATAATTCCTTGCGAGAGCAAATTCTTTACCGTCTGACCTTGTGGCGCTGAATAGGCACCAAAGACACCGTCGAATGTCTGATTCTCGCCAATCACTACGATCACATTGGTAATTGGGGTGGTTGTTGGGCCCGTCGCCAAGGCAGTAATCGAGGTCACTGAACTTGCAGGTACAGACGTTGATATCGTGCCTGTGGCAGGCACATTCAATACTGTTTTATTGGTGTCAGTACCAATGCTGATCGTGCCATTATGGACATTGAAACGCGCCAGATTGAACAAATTATCTAATGGATCAGAACTGCCAGCCTTGTAGGTAGTCGATCCGATTGGATCAGCGGTTTCAGCGCTGGTAATGGACAGTGCCGTGTAGACCGGTTGCAACAGAGTACTTACTGTCTGTTCGACGGCGGTAATCTGTGCACTCGTAATCGACGCTACCGTCGTCGCCGCCACAGTACTACTTGTGGGCACAGTCCCAATCACCCGTTGCGAGATCAGTGAAGTCAGTGGATTCAGATTCGCCTGCACAGCAACGGTGCCACCCGCAACAAGTGTTGGACTAATCGCTGCGGACAGTACCACTGGGGTACCATCGACGTCATTGTAGGGTGCCGTAAGCAGGTAGGGTGCAGTGCCACTCAAGGTCAATAAATAATGACCGCTTGAATCAGTGACGGTGGATGTGGTGATCGCTCCAGTCGCGTCGGTGGCGCTGACTGTAACACCAACCAACGGCACACCCGCAGAAGCAACGCCAGTAACACTTACGGAGCTGACAGAGGTCGTGGATGATGCACTGGAAGAACTTTTGTGACAACCGCTGGCAAGCACCAACAAGGAACAAGCGAGGGCAATGGAACGCAATTTCATGATTTCACATCTCCAATAAGGAAAGTTTGTTATTTAAAAACAGGAGACATATCAGGCAATCCGACGTCTTGAATTTTATGTCATCTCTTTTTTTGAGAATACAGACTAAATCACATGACTTAAGTGTTATTTGTGTCATTTGTGTCAGTTGTGTCATTTAGTCTCGCCTACGACTACTTTAGTTTTTTCGAAATTCTCAGATGTTTTTCTATCTAAGATAGATTTCTATATCTGGTTAGTTTCACAAGAATTTGTGACCTAGGTATTAAAATGCTGGAATTAATTTCACATTAGAAATGTCGCTCTAAATCACTGTAATCATGCGTCTCATTTTCACTCTTTAATCGAATTAAGTCGAATTTCCAATGTATCGAATTGCGACCTGGCGACCCTTGTCAGGTCAAATAAACTCTAAGTCACACCGCGTGGACACATACAATACGAAATAGATGTCTTATCCGCGCCACGTTCTCTCCACCGTCAATGCTTTTTTTCCTTTTACGCATGCCCCCTAAACATCAACCATTTCACCCCGCAAACCGCCATCAAGGCAGCTATGATTTTGCCCGTCTGACTAGCGTGAGTCCCAGTTTATCTGCCTTTACCGGCACCAATCAGCATGGCACTACGACGATCGACTTTGCTGATCCCATTGCGGTGAAGGAACTTAATGCTGCGATTTTAAAAGCGGATTATCAGGTTGCGGAATGGGATATCCCCGAAGGGCAGCTGTGTCCGCCGATACCTGGACGTGCCGACTATGTGCATCATTTGGCAGACTTATTGCGTCAAAGTAATCAAGGGAAAAATCCAAAAAAGCAGCATCTGGCCGTGCTCGATATTGGCACAGGTGCCAGTGGTATCTATCCTTTAATTGGCGTTGCCGAATACGGCTGGCGCTTTGTTGGCGTTGATATCAATCCCGATTCATTAAAAAATGTTCAAAAGATTCTCGATGCAAATCCACGATTCGCAGAACAAATTACGTTACGTTTGCAACCTGACGCCAATGCTATTTTTAAGCATATTTTTGTTGACGATGACTGGTTTGACCTGACGATGTGCAATCCGCCCTTTCATGCTTCGCTAGCGGAGGCACAAAACGGTGCGCAACAAAAATGGCGAAATCTGGGCAAAGTCGTGTCGGCTGACGCGAACTCGCCGAAATTAAACTTTGGGGGCCGCGATGCCGAACTTTGGTGTCCGGGCGGTGAATTAGCATTTATCGAAAAAATGATGCTGGAAAGCGCAAAGATTCCTGGTCGTTGCTTTTGGTTTAGTTGCCTGGTGTCGAAATCGACCAATATTCCGCCCTTAAAAATGCTGCTAAAACGTCTGAAAGTCCAGGATCAGTGTGAAATCTCAATGTCACAAGGTAGCAAACAAAGCCGCTTTCTGGCCTGGACTTTTTTAACCCCGCCACAACAAACGGCATGGAAAAAATTACGTTGGTAAACCTGGCAGTGATTTTTCAGGCAATGGCGCAGAATTTTTATTTAGCAACATTGCCAGCAAGAATGTTGCAGCTGTCATTCCTATGACATAGTTATCAGGCACATTGAATAGTCAAAGATTTGTAGCCTACTTAATCAAAAGGCATTGAAATCTATTTGATCAGCATCAAAAATGATTAAAAAAAGAAATCAGATAAAATATATTTGAAGCCGAAATCATGCATTTATGCAAGATTTTGACGTGAACTAAAATTAGAGAAAAAGCTCTAACTCTGATTATTTTTCGGTCATCATCGTCTAGCTGTACGCAACATCAAAAATATTGTTTTATCAATAATATTTTATAAAGATAATTTGCTGGTTTTCTGACTGATATCGCGTCAATTTTTGCTTTTAAATTATTCACAGGACATACCTCGCCTGGCTTACAATCTGGGTCGCCCTCATTCTGAATGACGGCTTCACCCAAAAAATCGACCCGGATTTGGGTGTGACCTTTAAGCTCAATGTGTCAAGGATAGCAATGAAACGAGTAGATGATTTCCGCCTGAAGTTAGGCAAAGATGAACTGGTTCCTATCATGATTGGTGGGATGGGCGTTGATATTTCCACCGCAGAATTAGCGTTGGTAGCAGCACGTCTCGGCGGTATCGGTCACATTTCTGATGCGATGGTGCACGACGTCACTGACCGTCGCTTTGATACCAGCTATATCAAAGAAAAAACAAAGTATTACAAATACAACATCAACAATAGCGACAAGACAGATATCAAATTCAATCTTGAACATTTGGCTGATGCTACTCGCATGCATGTCAGTAAGACCATGGAAGCCAAACAAGGCACTGGCATGATTTTTGTGAATTGCATGGAAAAGCTGACCATGAACGGTCCGCGGGAAACACTGAAAGTACGCCTCGAAGCAGCGCTGGACGGCGGGATTGATGGTATTACGCTAAGTGCCGGCTTACATCTGAGTTCATTTGGTCTGATGGCTGATCATCCACGTTTCCGCGTAGCCAAACTGGGTATCATCGTTTCTTCATTACGCGCCTTGCAGTTATTCCTGCGTAAAAACGCCAAATTAAACCGTCTGCCTGACTATGTTATTGTCGAAGGTCCATTAGCAGGTGGCCATCTGGGTTTTGGTGATGATTGGGCGACTTATGATCTGCAAACGATTATTACTGAAATCGCAGCTTACCTCAAAGCCGAAAACCTCGATATCCCGCTGATCGCTGCTGGTGGTATTTTTACGGGCAGTGATGCGGTATCTTTCCTGGAAAAGGGTGCGTCCGCTGTCCAAGTAGCGACCCGTTTTACCGTCACGAAAGAATGTGGCTTGCCAGATGACGTGAAACAAGAATACTTCAAAGCCAGCGAAGACGACATCGAAGTTAACCATATCTCGCCAACTGGCTATCCAATGCGGATGTTGAAAAGCACACCTGCGATTGGCGATGGCATCCGTCCTGGCTGCGAATCCTATGGTTATCTGCTCGATGGCAACGGCAACTGCGCGTACATCACATCGTACAATCGCGAGGTTGCGGCACACCCTGACGCTAAAAAAGTGGTTGTCATGGACAAAACTTGCCTGTGCACCCATATGCGGAACTTCAATTGCTGGACCTGCGGACAAACAACGTATCGCCTCAAGGACACCACGCGCAAGCAGGCAGACGGCAGCTACCAACTATTGACCGCAGAACATGTGTTCCGCGATTACCAGTTCAGTACCGATAACCAGGTCGCATTGCCAGAATAAACTTCTGTCGCAATCAAGCAATTTCACCACCTTATGCCTCCCGCACACGCGGGAGCTTTAAGGGGCGAAATCGTTTTGTCAGAAAAAAGTAGAATACCTCGATCACTCCGCATACCAATACCCTTGGTTTACCCACGCAACCAAGGCCGCAACAAACGCGGTAACTTGTAAACCGTCTTCTAACATCTCAGCATCCACGTCATCGTTATTGCACAACGCCATGACCGCCGCGCGTGCAGACTGACCAAATTCATAACGCTGCCCGTCTACATAGCAAATACCCTGATCTATCGTCTGATCCAGATAGAAACACCGCAAACCACCCGTCCGCCGCAGACCTTCATTTTGCAAAAGATCAATCAAGTCATCCTCATTGATCTCATCATCCAATTCCTGTAAATCCAGCTCGCACTTGGTCTTAGAAAGAAAGCTGCCGACAAAATCACGAACGATGTCATCATCATTCAGGATCGCTTGCATTTGCGCCTTGATCAATGCTAAGTCACTCCCGTTAATGTGTCCCTGCTCGGTATGAAGCGGGCGTCCAGCATCACTGATTAAAGCAGAACCGAGCTCATTATCAATCAGATGATCAGCCAACCCGCTCAACATGTCACGCGCAGACTTACTGCGAAACCCGACCGAAAAGCTCATGGAATTTTCCAGGCAAATCCCGTCATGCGGAAACCCGGGCGGAATGTATAAAATATCGCCTGCGCTCAACTCGGCGTCGATGATTGCGTCAAAAGGTTCCGTATGTAACAAGGCTGGATGTGCGGCGAATTGGCGATGATTTCCACGCTCTCCCAAACGCCAATGACGGCGGCCTGAACCCTGACAAATAAAGACGTCGTAAAGATCAATATGCGGCCCTACACCGCCACCGGCAGCCGCGTAGCTGATCATGACATCATCAAGTCGCCATTTTGGAATAAAAGAAAATGCCTGCACCAGACCAGCAACATCAGGTGACCAGTGATCGACTGCCTGCACCACCAATGTCCAATCTTTCTTACCGAAACGACCGTAACTTTCAAATGGCCCCGATTCTGCCTGCCATTCACCGTCCTTTTTATAAATCAGACGCGATTCAATTTGTGGTTCGCAGGCGAGTCCAGCCAGCTCATCTGGCCGTATCAAATCATAAAAGCCGGGAAACCCCTGTCGGATTAAGACCGGCTTTTGCTGCCAATAATCGGCCAGAAATTCTTCTACCGAAAATTCACTGAAGTGGAGTGTCAACATGGCAAAAAACAAGTAGCTGGAAAGCTATTCTTGTAACACGATGCCGTAGCCAGGTATTTCGCCTAGATCAAACTTTTGCTCAAAAAATGATCGATATTATCGCTACGTCACAGTTACCATCTCGAAAAATGATCCTCAGTCACGCCAACTAAATTTGAAAAAGCCCGTGGCTCAGCGTTTTTATCTGCTTTGACCCAGCCGCTAAAAGTGCCGATAGGCTGCACGTAGCGACTGGCGGCAATAAAAAGGTTTTTGTCCTCCTGGCGACATCCTTCTGGCTGAAAAACCACATCCAGCAGGCCATCATCGGTGGAAATATGCCAAATGTCCAAGGGATTGTCCGGATTAAAATCGAAACACGCCGCACCAAGAGAAATAATTTCTCCATCGATCCATAATGCATTTTCCTGATCGCCAAAATAACCTGACTGTAAATTAAATCCGATCTCCAGATTATGCGCAGAAGCCCAGCGCCACGCAGTCTCGCGCGCCAGAAAACCGTTACTATGATCCATGCTGGCAATTCCGCCATCAAGTACAAAATGCACACCCGCGACGATGACATCGCCGGTCACAGGCATGCCTCCCGACTTCACTGTTGCATGTACTGTGCCATCAACCACCGTGCCGATTGCGCTCAGACTTGGTAACGCCTGCTGTACCTCCAACTGCGCTTGAATGGAAAATTCACCGCACACCACGTCTAGCGTTGCAAATGAAGCATCGTCAGCATGGCAAAAATCAATGCGATTATGCAAAAAATGAAAATGGCTGGCGGCGCCCGTTGCAGGCTTGGAATGCAACCGGGAAGTCAGTCCGGGTAAGCCATCTTGTGAAAAATTGGCAATGATTTGCTTTTTTTGCCGATCAAAAACGTAAGCAAACGCCGTATTCGTCCATCCGACATCAACAATTGCAATGCCACAAAATAGGTCATCGCTCGCCAACGCCAGATATTGCCAACGCTTGTGATGAACGCGTTGCCACCATAGATTGCGACGGTACGGTGATTTCAGCCCAGACCAGTTGATGTCGGCGAGTGCGCCGAAGAACTTGCCGAAACAGGGCTGCCCGGCGGCATCAACTATTGCTGCTGGCACTGGAGGTAGAGAAGTAGTCAACATAGCAATATTCCTACAAATCAAGAATGATCCAATATGATGCATTGTGCATGATACGTATAGAGTAACAATTCAAAAATCGCAGAATCCGTCTAATTTGATAGAAATCAAACGACGATGACCTGGCTTGTTTGCATTTGAATAGCGCGAGAACGAAGCGCAAGCGATACAATGACGTCAAATTGACTGAACGAGTACCATTTTGACCCTACTTGCACGCCCGCTGGCTTTTGTTGACCTGGAAACCACAGGCACTATTGCAACCCGAGATCGCATCACTGAAATCGCCATCGTCACATTTGATGGCGAGAAAGTAGAACGCTGGAGCCAGTTAATCAACCCCGAAACACCGATACCACCCTTTGTTGAACAATTGACAGGTATTAGTGATGCAATGGTGGTAAATCAACCAAAGTTTGTTGATCTGATTGATGAAATCCTCAGACGTTTGCACGGACATATTTTTGTCGCTCACAATGCACGTTTTGATTACGGTTTCCTGAAAAATGAGTGCAAACGATTGAATCAATCTTTTCGCGCAACAGTGCTCTGTACATTGAAGTTATCGCGGAAATTATTTCCCCAATTTGTTAAACACAATCTCGATAGCATCATGGAGCGGCACCAGATCGTTGGCGAAGGTGAGCGCCATCGTGCTTTATGCGATGCAGATGCCATCTATCAATTCTGGCGCGCCTTAGAGACCAGTTTGCCAGAAGCTGAATTGCAAGCGGCTGTCAAAGAACTAACGACACGCTCTAGTTTGCCGCCGCATTTAGATGCCGACATTATTGACCAATTGCCAAAAGCTTACGGTGTGTATCTGTTCTATGCCGAGAACCGACTGCCGTTATACATAGGCAAGAGCAATACTTTACGCCAACGCGTGCTTTCCCACTTTTCATCCGATCATGCCATTGCAAAAGAGATGAATATATCGCTTCAGGTGCGTGATATTGAATGGATAGAGTGCGAAGGGGAGGTTGATGCTTTAATTACTGAAGCCCGGCTGATTAAAGAAAAGCAACCAACGTTAAACCGCCAACTACGCCGCAATACAGAGTTCTGTTCATGGCGACTGGTCGATCTGGGATCTGGTTTACTACAACCACAACTAGCATATGGACGCGACCTCGATCTAGGCCGCCAGGAACAACTTTACGGTTTATTCAAAAGTGGCGCAAGCGCGCGAGAATTTTTATTGCAAGCAGTAAAACAATTTCAGCTCTGCGCAGCAACTTTGGGTCTTGAAAAAGGTGGCGGTGGTAAGCCATGCTTTGCCCGCCAATTAAAGCAGTGTAAAGGCGCATGTGTTGGCCTGGAATCTCCTTTACAGCACAACTTGCGTTTAATCGAAGCGCTGGGCGAAATGAAGCTCAAAGCCTGGCCATTCAATGGTCCGGCGATGTTTAAAGAAGGGCATGTCTTTCACGTCATCGAAGCGTGGTGTTATCTCGGACGAGCTTATAACGATACAGAAATTCAGACCTTATTAGCATCAGGAAAACCTCGCTTTGATCGCGACACTTACCGGATATTGGTCAAATATCTGAACCGCATGACACCCATTAGCGTCGTCTGAACAAGATAAATTCAAATCACCGGGTGGTTGAAAATTTGCCGTAGATAAGCCAGAAAAGTGTCATCCGTACACAAGGTTTTGCCAGCTGAGTCTGACAACTTGGCGACGGATTGACCATTGCATGACATGAGTTTCATTACAATGTTCAGGGCTGGTATGCCAGTGTCATTGGTTAAATTGGTACCAATACCAAATGCCGGCATTGTTCGACCGGCAAAATGCCGGTACAAAGAAAACGCCGCATCAAAATCAAGTCCATCAGAAAACACCAAGCGTTTAGTTTTCGGATCTATACGCAACTTGGCATAATGGGCGAGTGCCTTTTCGCCCCACACCACAGGATCGCCAGAATCATGGCGCAAGCCATCAAACAACTTGGCGAAATACAAATCAAAGTCAGCCAGAAAAGCATCCATGCCGACCACATCCGTCAAAGCAATGCCAAGATCGCCCCGATATTCTTGCACCCAATCCTCTAAGGCCGCTTTTTGAAAGTCACGCAGACGCACACCAAACGCCTGATACGACTGTAAATATTCATGCGCCATTGTACCTATCGGTATCAAATTATATTTTTTGGCGAGATAGACATTGGAGGTGCCTTTAAAAAATTGCGGTACTTCGCGTGCGAGTGTCTCAACGACTTCATCGTGCCACTCGCCAGAAAAGCGGCGACGCAGGCCAAAATCAGAAAATTCAAAAGGATGATCTTGAGTGGGCTCTTGTTCAAATGCCCGCAAGCGCGCAATCTTTGCTGTCAGGCGTCGTCGCGCTTCGGGGAGGGTCTCAAGCTTTTGCAAACGCCGGAAATACAGTTCATTGACGATGTGCAGCACAAATATTTCAAACCCCATCACATGCACTTGTGGTCCGGTGGCAACGATTTCTAAATCGTCGCCTTTGGTGGCGACGTGGATAAACTTTCTCTGAAAATGAAACACCGTCAAAAAGTCAGTGAAATCACTTTTAATAAAGCGTAAAGAACGTAAATAGTCCAGCTCACTTTCAGTAAATCTGAGCGAACAAAAATAATCAATTTCCCGCTCGACATCAGCATGCAGTTCAGCTAACGGATAGGCAGGTGTATTGCGACACACAAACGCATATTCGGTATGGGCGTCCGGATGTTTGTGCAGCAACGCCTGCCACATTGTAAATTTGTACAAATCAGTTTCTAACAGACTGCGAACAACTGGTTTCATTGTGTTCCTTGATAATCGGACTACTGTCGTATCCCAACGACTTCAACTTGTACTCGTCGCACCATAGATTTAAGTGCTACGGTGGGTCTGATTGCTGCAATAGATTTGATTGCCGCCCTACTTTCCATTTGCAAGAAGGTCGGGAAGTACATCTGCCGCTGTTGCAGTTTGCACGCCAAGCGCTTGCATGTCGCCGATGAATTTCTGATGGCTCGTTTCAAAACCAGAAACCGGGCTCATACAATCAGTCAGTAGCACTAATTTTGCGATTGATGAGGATGGCAGATGAGCGACAAGATGTTCCGTTGTTGCCTTCACACAATGGCTGCTCGCTTCACCAGCAATATAGACCCGATCTGCGAGCTTTACGATGTCAATGAACTGACGATTCAATTGGGTATCTGGGGCGTCGTCATCCGGCACCTCTGCCATAATCGCCGAGTAGTGTTCGGTCCATGGATTCGATCCCTTCATAATTTTTTGTACCGGACGGCAATGCTTATCTTCCCATTGATTATAGGCGGCTCGGACATCGGCATGGATCGCTTGTCCCCATGTGCCAATCTCACAATGAATAGGCCACACCATCAACTGATAACGACCGGCTTGTTCTAAAGCATCAAGATATGCCAGCACCCTTGGCAAAGCGGTCATATCACGAGGCTGATATTTTGCCTGGCGGACAGCTTCCGCAGAAATTTGTGTGAACGGGGCAACTTGCTGCTGTTCTTGATCAAGCCAAAAAACCGGATGGGCAATATCGTAGCGATGATGCGAATCCAGCGTCACGCTGATCTCGCTTAAACCAGTCCCACCTTGGGATATCAACTGCGCGACGCGCTGCATGTCGGCATGGGCACCAGGCACCGGCAAGGCTGGTACGATGTTCTGCCCGCTATGTGGGTCCAGCGTCAGGTAACTTGCAGGTAAATCACAAAAATCATTTTGTGGATCGATCACAAGGAGGTGGAAATTCTTTTTCATGGAGTAGTTTCTGAAGCGTTGCCGGCATTTAGCTACTGACCAAATGACACGTTAAAAGACCTGGTGGTGGCTCTATTTTAAGACACTCTGGCACATAATATACATAAGCGGCAAGCGCCATACTTCAAATGTCAGCAGAATAAAAAAGCCGTATCCATATAGATACGGCTTAACTTTGGTTTTTGCATGGCTTTTGATTGCTTTTTTGTACGGATTTTTTGAAAATTATTTAAAAAATAAACATTATTTTCATTAATGATGAAGAACCTGGTGAGGCCACATTTTATTCTTCAACACGATGCAATACCGACCAACGCGCCGCACTCACACCTTTTTCCAAACTAATCCGGCTCACAATTTGTTCCAGTTGCAACAAATGATTTGGCGAAGCAATCAAATCAGCTCTGACCTCTAATTGTCCACCCAAAGGCATATCTTCGCTATGTAATGATTGAATCAATAGCTGCGGCATACCATTCAGCATATGCAACATCAGAGTACGCACGTGGACTTCATCATCGGCCTGACAGACGATGGACAAGCGATACATTTGCTCGACTTCGGTCGCGCTTTCCATGCTTTGTTTATTGATCATTTGACCGAGGCTGCGCAAGAGCAAATTTGCCCCAAGAATAACCAGTGCGCCAACCGTTGCTTCCAACAAATGGCCTAGTCCAGCCAATACACCAATCGCTGCAGAACACCATAGAGTCGCGGCGGTATTGAGCCCGCGGACATTCAAGCCTTCACGCATAATCACCCCTGCGCCAAGAAACCCGATACCAGAAACGACCTGCGCAGCGATCCTCGCCTGACCATCAGCCGTCCCGGAAATCACTCCCACGGCGACAAAAAGACAAGCGCCCGCTGACACTAAAGCGTTCGTGCGCAAGCCTGCCATACGTTGACGCATCTGACGTTCGGCGCCAATCAAAGAACCCAAAGTCAATGCCAATAACACCCTTAAGGTAAATATATCCCATTCCATATTTCATCTCTCCACAATCAATTTTCGTACCGGAAAAAAATACGCCGGTACAGAGCTAAGTTGCCTCAAAAAAATCAAGGACAACAAACACAAATACAGATCAAGGGGATGGAAATACTGGCAAAAGAACTTTACCAATTTACCGCAGCTCACATCGTCGCCAGCTGCAGCAGAAAATCTACATGGAGCGAGCGAAAATGGTAGGCACGAATGTCCATCCATCAATTTGATCGATACAACTGCTACAGTCCACGATAATTTTCCTCAATAAAAATAACCTGCGCATTGTAAGCGCCATGATTTTGAACTGTCAACGATAATGACTCATGCAGCGACTAATGCAGCGACTAAAACTTCATTCAATGCGAATAAAATTTCAAGAAGTTTTTAAGGAAATTTTAAGTATTTACTACGCAAGATATATGTCCTTGGCATGACAAAAAATGGAATTATTCCTCAAAAATGAAACTGTTGTATCGCCAACCCATTCACGAAATCGTCATATTCAATTGCTAGACTTCGCCGCGTTGATGTCAGAGCAAAAACTTGTCTAGCAGTAGATCTGCAAACACTTCTCACCGAACCATCATCCAAAAAATATTGATCGATGATGTGTCGCTTAGACAACACAAAAATTATTAAATTCAATCAATCTGAAGGGAACTTCTTGTGGCAAACCATTTCCAACGCACGCCTATTTATCTCGTTTTGATGCAAGCTTTTGCAGCGCCAGCTTTTGCTGAAGCAGTAGCAACACCTGAACCAACACCAGTAGCAGCGCCTGTTGCAGCCGCGGAAGCGACTACCGTAACGATCGTTGGCGAAGGCAAAACTCGTCAGGTACAAGACATCACCAAAGAAGATTTGATGAAAGTCGTACCAGGTACAAGCCCCTTGAAAACGCTGGATAAATTACCTGGCGTCGCATTTGAATCTGCTGACCCGTTCGGCACTTACGAATGGTCTACACGTTTCAGCGCACGTGGTTTCAATCAAAATCACTTAGGCTTTACATTGGACAATGTACCGCTGGGCGATATGAGCTACGGTAACAATAACGGTCTGCATATCAGCCGCGCGATCTCTTCAGAAAACATCGGTCATGTCATTTTGTCCCAAGGTGCCGGTGATGTTGGTACTGCATCGACAAGTAATTTGGGTGGTACTGTACAATTTTATTCCTCTGCACCAGCGGAAGAATTTACACTGACTGGCGCACAAACTTTTGGCAGCAATAGTACGTCCCGCACATTTGCGCGCGTTGACACTGGCTTGCTGTCAACTGGCACTAAGGCCTATCTCAGCGTAACACGTCAACGTGCTGAAAAATCCAAAGGGTCAGGCTCACAAAATCAGGACCAATTCAATTCCAAATTAGTACAACAAATTGGCAGCAATAATAAATTGTCCGCTTTCTTCAACTATTCTGATCGTAAAGAAATCGACTACCAGGATGTGTCATTGGATATGGTCAATCGTCTCGGCTATAACTGGGACAACTATGCACCTGACTGGCAACGTGCAGTCAACGCTGCTAAAAACATCTTCACTGGCGGCGTCAACAGCTTAGATGATGCTTATTATCAAGGCAGTGGCTTGCGTAAAGACAGTCTGTTGGGCGCGACTTTAGACAGCAACTTGTCTGACACGATGACTGTAAAAACGACGGCCTATCATCATAGTGATCAAGGCCAGGGTCACTGGTATACCCCATACCAGGCTTCAACCAATGGTCTACCTATCTCCATCCGTACATCAGAATACGCGATCAGCCGCAACGGTATTTTGTCAGATCTGACATGGGAACTTGGTCAACACACCATCAATGCGGGTTTCTGGGCAGAAAGCAGCTTGCACACTTTATCGCGTAACTACTACGACGCGACTGGTGGTCAGGACACAAACTATTTCCTGAGCAATCCAACTAGCACCGTCTTCAAGCAAAATTTCACGACCACAACGACACAATTCTATGCGCAAGATACAGTGAGTTTGATGGATAATAAAGTCAAACTGAACTATGGCTTCAAATCACCAACAGTCAAAATTGACTCCGTTAGTGTCGTTGGCAGCCGCGCTGCTGGTGAACTCAAAGCATCCAAAACATTCCTGCCGCAAGTTGGTGTGAGCTATGCACTGACCAAAACAGATGAGTTGTTTGCCAGCGTGACACAAAATATGCGCGCTTTCCAACCAGGTGTTGACGGCCCATTTTCACAAACGCAAACAGCGTTTAACTTGGGTCAACCAAACCTGAAGCCAGAAGCATCAACAACACTCGACACTGGTTATCGCTTTAAACGTAATGACTTCGTGGGCTCCGTTGGTGTTTATTACACGAAGTTCAATGATCGTTTGTTATCGGTCGCGACATGTGCCGGTATCGTCGGTTGCCCAAGCACACTCGTGAACGTCGGTTCCGTCGAGAACAAAGGGATCGAAACTGCGCTGTCATATGCTGTAGCTAAAGACCTGACATGGTTCAACTCGTTCACATACAACGACTCTAAGTACAAGTCTAACTATGTTGACGGCACAACGACAGTCAACATCGCTGGAAAACAAGTTGTTGACGCGCCAAAAATGATGTTTAAAACTGAATTGTCCTATGACACATCAGTATGGTTCGCCCGTACTGGAGCGAAATTCACTGACAAACGTTTCTATACATATACCAATGATGCAAGCGTACCTTCTTTCTGGGTCGTTGATCTGTCTACAGGTTACAAGCAAAAAACGTTGGCTGGTCTGAAAGACGTTTCGATTCAGTTGAATGTACAAAATCTGATGAACAAACAATACTTCAGCACGATTGGCTCAAATGGCTTCCAAGCTAGCGACCCAACTGGTACAGCACAAACATTGTTGACTGCTGCACCACGCCAATTCTTTATTTCCTTCAGCGGAAAAATGTAAGAAGGCGGATTTAATTTTTAATTTTTAATTTTTAAATTTAAAAATATTTGAGATTCTCAAAGACCAAAAGCCGACGCTGCATGCGTCGGCTTTTTCTCTCGCTTTTATTGCATCGTTACCACGAGAATTCAAGTCAAGATTCAAAATTCACCGTCTGTCATCAAAGCGTCATCACAGTATGAAACCATTCTTGTTTAGTGTGAAATTACGTAAAGAATATAAATGAATACCTTTCGTCGCTCCATCCTTTCTGCCTCGATCATATGTGCATCGATAGGTTTGTTAACTGGTAATGCTACTGCGGCAGATAAGTTGCGCATTTTGACATGGGCTGATTATGTCCCTAAGGATGTCGCTGAACAATTTACAAAAGAAACAGGTATCGCCGTTGAGTTAACCTTATCGAACAACGAAGAAATGATCTCCAAATTGCGCGCCACCGGCGGTGCGGGTTTTGATTTGGTGCAGCCAAGTCAGGACAGAATTGCAGGGCCGGCAGCAGAATTTGGTATTTATAAAGCCATCGATTTATCGAAGGTAAAGACAGCGCAATTTTTACCAGAGATGTTGGAAGCCACCAAAAAAGTGACCACCATCAATGGTAAAACGTATGGCCTGCCATTTTTCTGGGGTACTGATGGCCTGGTGATGGCGAGCAATAAAGTCAAAGTTGCTGACTACAGCGATTTGTGCAAACCAGAATTACACGGCAAGGTCGCCGTTCGCTTAAAGCGTCCTACCTTAATCGGCATGGCATTTTCTATGGGTTTAGACCCATTCAAGGCTTATAGCAATCCTAAGCAATACGAACAAATTATGCAGCAAGCAGGCGACAAGCTGGTTACCTGTAAAAAAAATCTGAAATATTTTTGGGAAAGCAAAGATCAATTACTCAACGATCTTCGCACGGGTGAATTGCTCGCGGCTCAGATGTGGGATAGCGGTGGTTGGAAGCTCAATTCTGAAAATCCTGATCTGAAATTTATCGCTCCTAAATCCGGCGCGCTCGGTTGGGTCGATGGCTTTGCGATTCCGGCGCGGGGTAAAAATGATGCTGCCGCTTACGCGTGGATCAATTTTGTGACTCGACCTGAAATTGCCGGACGCATGGCGAAATCAGCACGGACATTTACGGCGGTCAAAGATGCCGATAAATTCATGGATGCGAAAATGAAAGCGCAATTCAATGAATCTTTCTCGGCGGACGCACTAAAAAATATCAAATGGTATCCCGCAATCCCCGCAGGACTTGAAGAGTTGGATGGAAAAATTCTCGACAAAATCAAAGCCTCTTAAGTCCAATCCAATACGTGGCGAGAAAATTAGTCTCTTCTCGCCACCGTTCTGCACTATGACCTATCAGCCACATCAAGCTTGTTTATGGGCGTTATAGGTATCGCTGAAACTCACTCATTTTTTCATTATGCTGCCGTCTTCTTATGAACTGATCGACCTTGATATTCAAGGCGTATCCAAACGTTATCAACTTCACGGTCAAGAATTTACGGCCGTCGACAATCTGTCGTTACAAATTCCTAAAGGACAGTTTTGTTCTATCCTCGGTCCATCTGGGTGCGGTAAAACAACCTTGCTACGGATGGTGGCAGGATTTATCGAGCCTGATGAAGGCGACATTTTGGTTGGCGGAAAAAGTATGCGTGCGGTGCCACCAAATCAGCGACCAGTCAACATGGTGTTTCAGCATTTGGCGCTGTTTCCTATGATGTCAGTGGGCGAAAACGTCGCATACGGCTTAGCCAGACGAAACGTTAAAAAGCCCGAAATTCAACATAAAGTAAAGGATATGTTGCGCCGGGTTGGTTTGCCTGGCATCGAAGATAAACGTATAGAACAGTTATCGGGTGGGCAGAAGCAACGTGTTGCGATTGCGCGATCATTGGTACTGGAGCCAACACTATTGTTATTGGATGAACCACTGGGTGCACTCGATTTGAAATTGCGTGAGCACATGAAAGTCGAGCTTAAGCAGTTGCAGGCACAAATCGGCACAACGTTTTTGTACATTACCCATGACCAATCTGAAGCACTGGTCATGTCAGACATGGTCGCAGTAATGAACCATGGCAAATGCGAACAAATCGGCACGCCACAAGATTTGTATTATCGCCCGCAAACAAGCTTTGTCGCTGGGTTTGTCGGCAATGCAAACAAACTCTCCGGACGCGCTTCAATTGGAATGACGAATTTAGTTTCTGCGCAGATTGCTGACAATATCTCCTTGTTCTGCAGCTCCCAGGATACGCTCCACAATAAGCAAGAAGTTCATTTATTCATTCGACCAGAAGGCATCGCAATTAGTCGTCAGGCTTTTCCCGTTGATGGATATGCCAACCATTTACGCGGTGCTATCAGTAGTATTTTATTTGATGGCGGAAATTCGTCTGTTCTCGTCAAACTCAGCAATAGCACCATTAGCATACAGGTATCCCTGCCGCAAAATGGACTGCTCAAAGATTTGCAGAATGGCGACGAAGTGCATCTTGCAATCAGCGCCGAAAATATCCAGGCTTTTTCTGTCTGAAGCGCGCTATGATTACTAAGCAAAAAACTCTCCTTTTGTGGCTGCTGTTAGCACCGGCACTCATATGGCTCAGTTTACTGATCATCCTGCCGCATCTTGAAATGCTGATTTTGTCCCTGCGCGTGCGCACTGCACCACAAGAATATGCATTCAGCTTGCGTCAGTACGTCACTTTTTTCGACGAGCCTCTGTATTGGCATACGTTCATGCGTACCGCTATTTTATCGCTAGCAGCAACCGCCATTTCGTTGGTGTTAGCGTTCCCGATTGCCTGGTACATCGCCAAGATTGCAGGCAATACCGCCAAGCCATTACTCATGGCGATGGTGTTGTTGCCATTTTGGGTCAGTGAGATGGTACGGACGTTAGGCTGGATGATTTTATTGCGCGGCAATGGCGTTGTACCGCAGCTTTTATTTCATCTTGGACTGACTTCTGAGCCGATAGAACTGCTGTACAACGACGCAGCGATTCTATTGGGTCTCGTGTATTCGTCATTGTTGTTTATGTTAATTCCACTCATCAATGCACTAGAAACATTGGATGTCAGCCTGATCGAAGCTGCCTACGATCTCGGTGGACGACGCTTCAATATTGTGCGGCAAATTGTTATTCCCCATGCAGCACCGGGCATTGCGGCCGGCACCATTATGGTATTCATGCTGACGCTGGGTAATTATCTGACGCCAGTACTTTTAGGGGGTAAGAACTCGATGTGGTTCACCGAGCAAATTTACACCCAATTTATTACCCGCTTTAATTGGGAACAAGGCGCTGCATTTGCATTCCTTTTATTGGGATTATCCACATTCCTGGTCTGGTGCGGCTTGAAATTAAGCCGTCAATCATTCACTACCGTCATGAGGCGTACATGATTCCTACTATCCCTCAGTCCGCGACTACCCGGACATTACGGCTGACATATGTTGTTGCCTTCTTTTTGTTTTTATTTGTGCCTTTAATTGTGGTTGTGGCCTTTGCTTTTAACGATGCGGCCTACCCGATGCCACCGTGGCATGGCTTTACACTGGACTGGTTTTTTGCGGACGGCAGCAAGGAACGCACGGGTTTATTTTTTGACCAGGATATTCAAACCAGCTTGTGGTTTAGTCTCAAGGTCGCGGTCTCCGTTAGTTTGATCAGTGTTTTTCTTGGCACTTGCAATGCATTTTTATTGGAGCGCTTTAGTTTTCGTGGACAACAGGCTTTATCCGTGATGATGTTGTTGCCATTGGTGATACCTGGTGTCATTTTAGGCATCTCTATCCTCGCGTTGATGAGTCATATCGCCCAGTTTGCAGAAGACCTGACTGGCTTTGATCCGGATTTTTTACGGCCGGGTCTGGTCTTAGTCACAATAGGCCAAATTTCGTATATTGCGTCGATTACAACGCTCACAATTAGTGCCCGTTTGAAACGTTTTGATGTTAGCCTTGAAGAAGCGGCTTTAAATTTAGGGGCCACCAGATGGGAAATATTGCTCACGATTATTTTTCCATATTTAAAACCTGCCCTGGCAGGCGCGGCAATGATTGCGTTTTTGCTCTCGTTTGAGAATTTCAATACCACTTATATGCTCACTGGTAGCGACGCGCCATTGACTGTGATGGTATATGGCAGAATGAAAGACGGCGCAACGCCTGTTGTGAATGCGATCAGTCTGATGCTCATGCTGGTTTCGGCACTTTTGGTATTGTTTATGAATTTGCGTAAATCAAAAAATGATCAATAAGTTGCTATTGCTATTTTGTCACATACTGCACCAAATATAAGTTTAAAGATTGCTTTTAAGCTATTGTCGACATAGTATTCACTAAGTGCTTTTGGGCGCATAGCGAAGCAGCTTTTCGGGCAATTTATGATGTAAGCAATCCGAATAGCCAGGTGACGTAAGCCTTTTTGGGACGATAGGCCACCTAGCTACCTCAGTATCAACGATACGGACGGCCAAATGAATGCTACAGATTCACAAGCGTATGGAGACACGTCAATTTATGTTGGCGCGTGGCAACACTCCCTATTTCCGCTGTTAGCCATCAATCGGAATACTGGCGCTATCGTTGCAGTTAATAAAGCCACTGAGGATATCACCGGCTTCGATGCAACGGAATTGGTCGGACAGCCTTATCTTTTTTTGCATTTCCCAGAAGAACAAGCCTTGGTGACCGATGCCATTCGTGATTTGTCGATACCAACGGTCCTTCGAAACATTCATATTAAGCATAAAAACGCTCAGCAAATTCCGTTGGAAATTTCTTTTGCATGTACTCTCAAAGTAAAAAGCCAACCGATCATTATTGTCTCTTTCCGAGATCTGAATAAGGTCTCGCCAACTGAGCATGAAATGCAGGTCAAACGATGGGAATTGACTGCCTACGCCAGCGCTATTGCTGCTCTATCCAAGGCCAAATCGCGCGAAGAATTGATGCAAGCAGTGTGCGATGCGCTAACACACGAGCACAGGTATGTACTTGCATGGGTCGGCATTGCCGAAAATAACATCAACAAAGAAGTGCGGATTGCCGCTGCGTCGGGTCGTAGCAAAGCCTATCTCGATGATTTAACCATCAGTTGGGCGGTTGACTCACCGCATGGGCAGGGGCCAACTGGTACAGCCATCCGTAGCGGGATTAATCAGGTGTTAAGCGATGTAGAAACGCACCCTCACTTCAAGCCTTGGAGCGCGAAAGCTAAACACGCGAAGATCAGTTCAAGTGCAACGATTCCATTTACATTTGAACAGGACCGGCGCGGTGCCTTGATGGTTTATTCCTCTGAAGTCAGTAGTTTTGGTCCGGCTTTAATTGAATTGTTTGAACGTTTAGCCAATGAAATCGCACACGGACTTGATTTTTTTTCGCATTTTGACATCATCGACGAAGAGCGGCAAAAATGCATCGCTGCGGAAATGAAGTTATCCACAGCATTGTTAGAAACCATCAAGGCCATGGCAAAAACCATGGAAAACCGCGACCCTTATACGGCAGGTCATCAAGACAGGGTCTCCATTATCGCTTGTCATATTGGTCAACGGCTAGGTTGGTCAGATGATCAACTGAAAGCGCTCGAGATGGCTGCTCTCGTGCATGACATTGGAAAGATTGCTGTTCCGATTGAAATTTTGACCAAACCTAAAAGTTTGAGTGACGCTGAGTTCACCTTAATTAAAGAACATCCATTTAATGGCTACAATATTTTAAAAGATGTTCCTTTTCCGTGGCCGGTTGCAGAGATTGTCTATCAACATCATGAAAAAATGGATGGTTCAGGCTATCCGCGGGGTTTAAGTGGCGAGCAAATTTTACCTGAGGCACGCGTTCTGGCAGTCGCAGATATTGTCGAGGCGATGGCCTCTTATCGCCCTTATCGCCCTGCACTTGGTATTGATTTCGCCTTAGCAGAAATTCAAAAACAGTCTGGTCGTCAACTCGATCCTTTTGTCGTTGAAGCTTGCGTTAAGTTATTCAAAGAAGATCAGTTCATGGTGCCAATTCCCGGCCATTTACAGATGCGGTAAGGTTCCTGTCTCCTATGCAACAGAACTCAGACACGCTGTGAGGCAGAATAATGATCAAGCTTACAAAAGATCGGGACGATTTTTATTGATCTTTGATGGTCTTTACTATTATTAATAAATTTTATTTAAAGACGTATTTTTCAGCAAATATCAGAATAAATGATTATTTCTTAGGAGTATTTTTTTCATGTACGCCAGAGCTTATGCAAACGTTGCTAACTTGTCCTACACTGGCGTTTCAGATCTGGATTTTTTCCATGCAAAAAATAGTCTAAGAGTCTAAGAATCCAAGGATCTAAGGATCCAAGGATCTGTCAGACAGATTATAAAAATGCAGGCTCAGAAAATGCAGCTGGTGAAAACGCGGGCAGTAAAACTGCAGAAAAGTAGACACAATGAGTTCAGAAATCTGGGCGAATTTGAGTATATTTTTCAGTATGTTTGGCAGAACAATTGCCAATATAAAAAGTAATATTGAGTAAATTTGATCGATGTAGGGAGTGAGAAATGAGTATCAGTTCAATCAATACCAGCGGTTTTACCAGCGAAGCTGGCAATTTAAAAGCTGACCCACTGCAGGTAAAAAAAGCTGTGCAGCAAAATCATGATGTTAAAAATGCGGTCGCTTCTGCATTTACGCCCGCGGCGAAAGGCACAACACAAGCTCAGGCAATTCAACCGAGCCCGCTTATTCCATCCATCAACACAGATGGGCAAACGGTTGGACAATTCATCAGTATCAAAGCCTGACCACAACTTAAACGCTTGTCGTTCAAAAATACCAACTAGCGATCAATAACAGTGTTTGCCGGATTTTTGACGGTGTCGACGCTACGCAATATTGAATAAGCTCACATCGAATAAAGATGAAAAGATAACGATATCGACGCCATCTTTATTTAAAGCAACTAGTTACCGCGTTGAATGGCCATTTGGTGCAAATAGACCAGCAAGTCATCCAGCTCTGGCTCGGAAATCACCGCAGTTGTAAATCCTGGCATCGATGATTGAGACCATGTCCGCACCGATCCTGGATGTCGAATCAGATTACGCAAGGCCGACGCTTGAAAATATTCCGTCGGGTTCATTGGCAAATTCAAGTCGGGTCCTATTTTGGCATCACCGCCGTGATTCAGACTGTGGCACGTCGCACAATTCTTAGTAAATACCTGCAATCCCCGTTCCGCAGCTACTTGGCTCGCGCCTGCCGCATGTGGCAGCAATTGTGGATAGCGTGACTCTAACGGCGTGGAGGAACTGATTTTAGCAATTTGATAAGGCCATTGCTCACCGGATATATGCGATTTTTCAGGGGCAAGCCAGACCAGATAAAATGGCCCTGCGCTTGGCTGTCCGGGCTTTAAGGCATCCCAGGCTTGCGTGGCGCTTTCGATGGCCAGCCACGCTTGCGCCGCGTCATCTTGCGCTTGTATCAACTGATTTGGAATCGTCGCTACAAAGCCATCCAAAGCAGTAAATTGCAAACTACCTCCTGCAGGCAAAGCGGTCAGTAGCGACTGCAACGGGATTGCCTGATAGGTTTGCTGACGGTGATAGGAAGCATCTTCAGGAATGACAATGGTTTGCAGATGTGGTGAATGCAAGAGTTCAACCCTTGTCAGTTTTTTGATCTGACCATCGAGTTGCAATTGCAGGACTGGCTCGCCCGATTTGCCAGCGACGCTGTCTGGAGCCAAAGTGGCGCATGCACTAATCAAGCTACAGGCAAATATCGACACGAACATCGAGGCCAAGATTGACTTGGAAAGCGACGGTTTTGACAGAAGTGTGCGCATAATCGGATGGCGGATTAAAAAATGAACAATGATCAGAAAAAGTTAACGGCATTATCGCTCGATTTCTTTCATTGAGCACATCAGCATGAAAAATCAAAAACAAAAATCATGATCAATTTTTCTGCGTCAACTATTGGTCAAAAAAACGAATAGGAATTCTTTACTTTTTTAAATGCGAATCAGTTTTTATTCACATTAAATTTATTCCATTTCAGTTATAAAAATTGATGCAATACGAGATTAAGCACCCTACAATGGCGCCTGACGATAAAATCCGCTGGTGATGCCAGATCATGACCCCGGGGACTGACATCCAAGATCGCGCCAATTTTGGCGCGATCAATATGTAAACATTTTCTCCCAAGATAGAAATACCATGAACGAACCTGATTTTCACGATGAACATGACAGCCCCCAGTATAGTGCCGCCGAACGCGCCAAGGCGACTTCACGTAGTACCTGGACGAGTGTTGTCGTCAACGTGTTTCTGAGCGTGTTTCAAATCTCGATTGGTATCTTCGGAAAATCACAAGGTCTCATTGCTGACGGCATACATTCGCTATCAGATTTGGTCGCCGATTTTGTCGTTTTATTTGCCAGCCATCACAGTAAAAAAGATGCTGATGAAGACCACCCTTATGGTCATCATCGCTTCGAAACTGGTGCTTCACTCGCACTTGGTTTGATTTTGTTGGCGGTTGGTATTGGCATGTTATGGTCGGCGTTTCTGAAACTCCAATCCCCAGAAACAGTGCCGCATGTGCACCAAATTGCATTGTGGGTCGCTACGGTCGCTCTCATTTCCAAAGAACTGTTATTCCGTTATATGTTGGCGGTAGCCCAGCGCGTTAAGTCCAGCATGTTAGTAGCAAATGCCTGGCATGCAAGATCCGATGCGGCATCATCATTGGTGGTTGCCTTGGGCATTATTGGTAATCTGGCCGGTTATCCAATTCTGGACCCGATTGCAGTCTCCATTGTTGGCTTTATGGTCGCCAAAATGGGTTGGGAATTTGGCTGGGAAGCGTTAAACGACTTGATGGACAGAGCCGCCGACGATGAAGAAGTCCAGGCAATTCGTCGTACTTTGCAAGAAACGCCCGGCGTCATCGGCGTCCATGATGTCAATACCCGCAAAATGGGGGACATGATCGTGGTCGATGCACATATCGAAGTCGATGCAGACATTACCGTTGAAGAAGGCCATGACATCGCCGTCGAAGCCAGAAAGCGGGTTTTGCAACACCACCGCGTCTTGAATTTGATGACACATATCGACCCTTGGCGGCGTCCAGATGGTGACCACGATTAATAAGCATCTGTAAATACCTCTGAATCTGCACCTTTGCGATGACGAAGATTGCAAACTATGTAGGGTGATTTAGCTACATTTGTATCATCGAACGTTCATAAAATCGGATTAGAATAGGCGCATTATCTTTATTGCTGGCCTATCCTATGAAACATTTGCTGATTCCCGTGCTGCTTGCAGGTCTGTCTGGACCAACCGCTGTTGCAGCCAATAGTTTGGACAAAATTCAAAATGTCGTCATCATTTATGGCGAAAATCGCAGTTTCGATAATCTATACGGCTTGTTCCCTGGCGCGAATGGGATTGGAAAAGCGTTTGCCGATCAACGCTATGTCCAGGTCGATATGCAAGGCCAGGTTTTAAAGCAATTACCCGCCGCCTGGGACAAACCTGGCGTTCCGAATAAAGACATCCCACAAGCTCTACCCAATATGCCTTTCAGCATTGATGCTGCGCCGATCAATCAGGGTTTAGATAAAAAAACGGCCGATCTGGTACATCGCTTCTATCAGAATCAAATGCAGATCAATGGCGGCAAAAATGATCGATTTGCCGCGATCTCGGATGCGGGTGGTCTAAGCATGGGTCACTACAATGGTGCTGCATTGCCAATGTGGAAAATCGCCCAAGAATATACTTTGGCGGACAATTTCTTCATGGGCGCATTTGGTGGCTCATTTTTGAATCACATGTGGCTTGCTTGCGCCTGTACACCCGTATTCAAAGACGCGCCAGATTCCATGCGGGCGAAACTGGATGCGCAAGGTAACTTGCTCTTAAAAGCAAGCTCACCAACGGATCCCTTAGTCGGCGCGCCAGTATTCCAGGATGGTAGCGTGACGCCAGATGGCTATGGCGTGAACACTTTGCAGTCAAGCTATCAACCTAGTGGCATCCCTCCTGCGGCGGTATCGACTCTGGCCGATGGCAGTAAAAATCCGCTGCCACCCCAAACCCAAACCACCATCGGCGATACACTCAGTCAAAAAAATGTCAGCTGGAAATGGTATGCGGGCGGCTGGAATCAGGCGCTGGCAGATCGCGCACAAATTT
Organism: Undibacterium sp. SXout20W; assembly: GCF_049340285.1. Lineage (NCBI taxonomy): Bacteria > Pseudomonadati > Pseudomonadota > Betaproteobacteria > Burkholderiales > Oxalobacteraceae > Undibacterium > Undibacterium sp. SXout20W. The sequence continues at coordinate 64,511 of NZ_JBMPPH010000011.1, forward strand.
ACGCTGGCAAAATTAATTTTCAACCGCATCATCAGCCATTCAACTATTTCTTGCGCTTCGCCCCTGGCACCAAAGACCGCGCCGACCATCTCAAGGATGGTCAGGAACTGTTTGACGATATAGATCATGGTCGTTTGCCACAGGTGACATTCTATAAACCTCAGGGTGAATTGAACGAGCATCCGGGTTACGCCGATGTGATGTCAGGCGACGAACACATTGCAAAATTGGTCAAAAAACTGCAAGCGAGCCCGCAATGGAAAAACATGCTGATCATTGTTACCTACGATGAAAACGGTGGTTTCTGGGATCACGTCGCGCCACCAAAAGCGGATCGTTGGGGGCCGGGTAACCGCATTCCTGCCATCATTATTTCGCCATATGCGAAACGCGGCTTTGTCGATAGCACCCCATACGACACGACTTCGATTCTCAAATTGCTGACAAAACGTTTTAAACTCGCACCGTTACCAGGCGTTCGCGCGTCAGCGGGTGATTTGACGGGTGCATTGCAAGACTAATTGACGCACTTAGTCGAGGTGGGGATCAAAGGAGTGGCAGTATTTTGCCACTCCTTTGACTTTGGACTCCATCAATTTTGTGACCGCCAAAACTCGACGTCAAGACATCACTGGTCATCGATTTTGCATCGTCCTGGCATTAAAAATACAACATGAACCACACTGTGAGCACCGACACCCCTCCGGCATGGCGCCAATGGTGGACTATTTTTACGATTTTCCTGCGATTAGGATGTACATCATTTGGTGGCCCGATTGCGCATCTCGGGTATTTCCGGCAGGAATTTGTCGAAAAACGCGCTTGGCTGACGGCGAATAAATATGCCGATCTGGTGGCGCTTTGCCAGTTTTTACCTGGTCCTGCAAGTAGTCAGGTAGGAATTGCCTTAGGCCTTTCCCGAGCGGGAATACCCGGTGCCGTAGCGGCTTTTCTTGGTTTTACACTGCCATCCGCCATTCTGATGGCGCTGTTTGGTCTTTTTTATGCGCGCATTGGCAGCGCATGGGGTGCAGCGTGGTTACATGGGTTTAAATTAGTATCCGTCGCGGTCGTCGCTCAAGCGCTATGGGGAATGGGGAAAAATTTCTCCTCCGGCTGGCTACGCAGCATCATCACCATACTATCGGCGATTACAGTATTGTTACTGCCAGCCGTGATCGGACAAATTGTGGTGATTGTTGTTGCCGCAGCCGTGGGCATGGCTTTTCTAGCAGCGCCAGCCGACCCTATTGAACATGAGGGCAGCAAAAACATACCCAAAAGAGTCGCGACAACGGCACTCATTTCATTTTTTGTATTGTTAGTCGCGCTGCCAATATGTGCCAAAACGATGCAGCTATATCCCGTGACGCTGTTTGACGATTTTTATCGCACCGGTGCCCTCGTCTTTGGCGGCGGTCACGTTGTCCTGCCTTTGTTAGCATCGCAATTCGTTCAGAGCGGTTGGATTTCGGAAGAAGCCTTTCTGACTGGATATGGCGTTACCCAAGCGATGCCAGGCCCTTTGTTCACTTTCGCTGCTTTTGTCGGCGCGGTCTCTCGCCAACAACCAGCGGGCTGGCTGGGTGCGGGAATTGCGCTTTGCGCGATTTTTTTGCCGGCATTTTTACTGGTCATCGGCGCACTGCCATTCTGGGAACGATTACGCCATCAACAACAATTAAAAAATGCCTTGATGGGTATTAATGCCGCCGTCGTCGGTCTGCTTTTAGCTGCTTTTTATCATCCAATCTGGACCAGCACAATCCACCAACCGAGCGACTTTCTGGTCGCTGCAAGCGCATTCGCTCTCCTCTTATCGACGAAGCTACCTGCATGGCTGGTAGTCTTAATGACCGTTATTTTTTCCGGATTTTTTATGGCATAGCTTCGTACTTTGAAAACAGCGTTTGTACGACAGGTGCAACCTGCGCTGTCATCCGTGGCGTTAAGATAAGCGGGTTGCCCTCCTGCACTGAGTGTTGATATTGATGTTGATGTTGATGTTGATGTTGATGTTGATGTTGATGTTGATGTTAACGTCGATGTTGATGTTGAAGTGGACATTGATGCAGACCCTACCCGCTTTAGACAAAGCAATTTGTGCTTCACGGAAAACGGATCAGAAAGTGTCGTTGTCTGAGCGCAGCGAGTTTCGACACTTTCCCGTTTTTCGTGAAGCGCAAATTGTGCCGACACGCAGTGACGGCACCCGCAGGGCAAAGTCTCAGCGTCGCCTTTCTTTTGCTTACTTTACTTTGGCGAAGCAAAGAAAAGTAAGTGGCCGCCGGGCCACTCTCGGCCTGGTCGCCCGAAGTACAACACTAAAAATCAAAAAGAAACGAAGGCTTAAGGCTCAACCTGCACCCTGAGCGCTAAAGGTGAAGATAGATGTCGATGTCGATGTTGACGTTGACGTTGACGTTGAAGTGGGCGTTGATGCAGACCCTACCCGCTTTAGACAAAGCAATTTGCGCTTCACGGAAAACGGATCAGAAAGTGTCGTTGTCTGAGCGCAGCGAGTTTCGACACTTTCCCGTTTTTCGTGAAGCGCAAATTGTGCCGACACGCAGTGACGGCACCCGCAGGGCAAAGTCTCAGCGTCGCCTTTCTTTTGCTTACTTTACTTTGGCGAAGCAAAGAAAAGTAAGTGGCCGCCGGGCCACTCCCGGCTTGGTCGCCCGAAGTACAACACTACAAATCAACAAGAAACGAAAACTTGAGCGGTAGCCCCACGCTAAGCACTAAAGGTGGACGCAGAAGTAGACGTCGATGTTGATGTTGACGTTGACGTTGATGTTGATGTTGATGTTGATGTTGAAGTAGACGTTGATGTTGAAGTAGACGTTGATACAGACCTTACCCGCTTTAGACAAAGCAATTTGCGCTTCACGGAAAACGGATCAGAAAGTGTCGTTGTCTGAGCGCAGCGAGTTTCGACACTTTCCCGTTTTACGTGACGCGCAAATTGTGCCGACACGCAGTGACGGCACCCGCAGGGCAAAGTCTCAGCGTCGCCTTTCTTTTGCTTACTTTACTTTGGCGAAGCAAAGAAAAGTAAGTGGCCGCCGGGCCACTCCCGGCTTGTTTCCACGAAGAGCGATCGTTTTACATATAAAAAAATGATGCAATATTGACTCAAAAATGATGCAAAAAAGACCCAGCAAAGAAACCATCAGAATAAACTTGAATAACAAGTAGCTACTTTTTAACTACCTATCGATTCAAGGTAATAGCTCACATCATCCATATTTTCCTTGGTCAAAGCATGTGAGACGCCTTTCATAATTACACCGGCAGGACGTTGTTCGGTATTTTGAAACACGTTCAATTGCTTCAATAAGTAAGTCGAATGCTGTCCTGCCAGACGCGGGAAAATTTGATTCCCTTCAGCCTTTGTACCATGACAGGCAACACAGGCCGGCACATCTTTATCTGGTACGCCATGTTCGTAAATTTCCTGACCACGGGCTAACTTTTCGGCGGGATAAGGTTTCTTTAAAGGCGTTGCTTTTTGCTCTGAAAAATACGTCGCTAAACCTTGAATTTGTTCATCGCTCAGATTTGACGTAATCCCCCACATGTAATCGTAGCCATCCTTATCCGAGCGGGTATGTGCACGAAATCCTTGTAGCTGAGAGATGAGATAGGCTTCTTGCTGCGCGGCGAGATTGGGAAAGTTTGGTGAGTCAGAATTTCCGGCCATGCCGTGACAATTCGAGCATAGCTGGGTCACGATCGTTTTGATAGGCACATGCTGGGTAACGATAGAACGCGACCGTTCTGGCGTGCTACAAGCATTTAATAAAAATGCTGCCAGCATCAGGATGTAAATTGATTTTTGTTTCATGGTTTTCCTCAACAAAGTTGATCGTTACATTGCGCCATGCTTAATACGCAGCCCACACATACACAAACAACGTATTGTTATCTTTCGCATTACGACCAGCGCCATCGAAGTTACTACTTGCACCATTAAAACGGTTGAATTTGTAATACTGCACACCGACTCTGGCATACTGAACTGGCATCCAAAATAATTCGGGAATGACAATTCGGGTATCAGGATTATTATTCATGCTGCCACTGCCAGGAATTGGAATCATATTGCCCGTTCCTGTACCGTCATCTTGCAGACCTGGATACAGCGTTGCATCTGATGTGCCAGTCGTCTGTCGATAGGTCAGACTACCCCCATATTTGGCGCTATAAATATAACTACCCTTGATCTGAAATTGATTCAGAGTGTTTTCCGGATTACTGGCAATACCGGCAACATCACCCCCTTTCATCGATTCATGGATATAGCTTAATTGCGCGGTGAACGCATGTTCATCCAACAAATACTGATATTGCGCATCAATACCGCGGTCTCTATAATGCGTCGTCGGGCCGCCTGGATTGGTCGGATCTGGATACACGTCTGCGTTCATCCCAAATAGACCAACCATTGCACTGTGAGGCCCCCATTCGTGACTGGCGACTAAACGGACATACGGATTTGTACCGCTTAAACGGTTACCAATGTCATTACCAGACTTCAAAATCGTCAATGCACCTTTGGCGGTCTGATACAACGATACTTCCGCGTAGACTGTTTTATTCCAAAACGCGTAAGCACCTATTCCCGCAACCTGTTGCCCCAACTGAGACACCATCGGTGCCGCACTGGCACCAGTGTTTCCAAATTTGGTCGGTACATACTGAATCCAGGCGGGCGCCGTGTTCCAGACATCTGTCACAGAGGGATTATTATTTAAACTTAAGCCAACAATCAGATCGTTATTGTTGCTGATAAATCGGTCCGCGTAACGCAGGTCGATATTATCGGAATGTGAATGTCCACTCCATTGGTTGGTGTTTGGATCTTGATTCGCGTAGTTATCGTACGTTGCCTGCGCAAACAACCCAATGTTATCGGTAATTTTACCCGCCAAAAAGACGCTACCAGTCTGAAATAAGGCTACCGCATTTTTAGGAAAATCAGATGAAGGATCCGCATTAATCGTTTTGGTGTAACTGGCAACACCCATGACAGAAATGGGAACGAACGGCCGCTCACCCAGTGTATAGCCGGTTAGTTTAAAAAGACGTCCATATGGCGTCAGTTCAGGATATTGCCCTCCCGCATGGCAAGCGACACATGACTGCCCCGTTTGCCGCGCAAACGTCGGCAGCGCGTTAGCAGAATCCGATATGACCAGCATGGTCAAAGTCAGTAGCCCAAGCAAATACGAGGTCAATGAGCCACGGTTGTGGAATTTTTTTGTAGTACGCTGCATAAATGACCTCGATACATATCTGGGACAAAAGCGAAGTGACCGGATGAACTGTTCCTGCTGATCAGAAATCAGCGTTACATGAAGTAACCAATTTGATGAATTTGATGAATTTGATGAATTTAAAAATCTATCAAACTCCTTCATGTAGCCTATGCCTGCTGTTTTTACCCCCATTGATGCAGATCAAATGGTCCGTCATAGAAGGTGACCAATAGCGACATTTGTTGTTTTGCGGGACCGATGATCAATTTCTGGCTTTAATGAGCAATTGAATAATATTGGAATTGAATCGTTCCCATTTCCTATTTCCTATTTCCTATTTCCTATTTCCTATTTCCTATTTCCTATTTCCTATTTCTTATTTTCAGAATCTGCTGTCTTCCCATATGACATATGACCGAAAACAATACGTATTCATCGATTTTTTTGTGAATACCATTGGACATATTGCCCCGACAAATATACTATCCCCCCCTATATTATGAGAGGTCACTATGAGTCATACCATTCGCGAAAAACAAAAGCTTTTAAACCGCGTCCGGCGCATTCGTGGACAAATTGAAGCGATTGAACGGGCGCTGGTCGAAGAATCTGGATGTGATGATGTGTTACAACTCATTACCAGCTGTCGTGGTGCCATGAACGGTTTATTAGCCAACGTATTAGAAGACCATATCCGCACACATTTGGTCGATGCTGAAGCGGAACATGCAGGAAAACATGGCGATGCACGCGAGCAATTAATCGATGTTGTGCACAGCTACTTTAAATGATGCCTCGCTGAAGTAGCATGCTGCAATCAGCCAGAACCCAGAACCCTGACCCCTGCCCCCTATTCCAACCTTGAAGAACAGCGATAAGAGCAACGATGAACGATTTTTACGATACCCCATTTACTACAGAACACCAGCACGTATTTCTCGGTGCAGGTCACGAAAAAAGCGAGCGTAAAACCTGGAGCGTCATTGCGTTATGTAGCGCCATGATGGTGATCGAAATCGTGGGTGGCAGTTGGTTTGGTTCTTTGGCACTGGTGGCGGATGGCTTGCACATGTCTACCCATGCCGGTGCCATGCTAATTGCAGCAATGGCTTATACCTATGCGCGCAAACACGCCAATGATCCACGTTTCATCTTCGGCACCGGAAAACTGGGTGATCTTGCTGGTTTCACCAGCGCCATCATTCTGGCTATGATCGCTTTGCTGATTGGTTACGAAGCCGTAGCACGTCTGATATCACCTGTGCCGATTCAATTTGGCGAAGCGATCCCTATTGCGGTCGTTGGACTATTGGTTAATATTGCCAGTGCATGGCTGCTGAGCGGTGATCATCACGGGCACAGTCATGGTCATAGCCATGGGCATAGCCATGGGCATAGCCATGGGCATAGCCACGGTCATGATCATGGACATCATGATCATCATGCCAATGTCGTCCATCACGATGACGACCACCAGCACGATGAAGTTCAACAGATTCAAAGTAATGCGGGATTATTGGCGTTTTCAGTGTTTGAAGACCACGTTCCCCCTGTATTTCGGGTCAAACAAGTGTCGATGGATGGCTTGTTACTTGCAGAAGACCTTACTGCCGTCACTATTCGACCTGATGGTTCTCGTCAAACCTTTACCTTTACACAAAAAGCCGATTTTCTGGAATCAACGTCCGTTATTCCTGAACCACATGAATTCCAGGTGGAAGTCCGTGTGGTGAATGAGCAGCATCTCCTGACTTTTGAAGAACATAAACATCATAATCATCATAATCATCATAACCACGATGATCATCACGATCACCACGATCACCATGGCCACGAAGTGGATGCAACGGATCACAATATGCGCGCCGCATATGTGCACGTGATTGCGGATGCTGCTGTTTCAGTACTGGCCATCATCGGATTAATTTTGGCAAAAATGTTTGGTTGGGTTTGGATGGATGCCGTGGCCGGAATCGTCGGAGCGCTCGTCATTGCAAATTGGTCTTATGGTCTCGTCAGAGATACTGGCGCCATTTTGCTGGACATGAATATCGATCAAAAAATGATCAGTAAGGTTCGGACTACCATAGAAAAGAATGGTGATACCGTCGTCGATTTACACGTATGGCGTTTAGGGCCTGGGCATTTTGGGGCGATTGTTTCCCTCACCACGGCTGAACTTCAAGCGGTACCGGCGTTCTACCATCGGATGTTGAAACAAATTAAAGGGCTGTCTCATATCACGGTAGAAGTACATCCACGCACGCCAGGAAAATAATGCGTGTTAAGTCGCCATGCATTGAGATTTGTCGATTCGATGGCAAGACAGGTTGGTGTATCGCCTGTCTGCGGACAAAACCAGAATGCAAAGACTGGAACAAAATGAAAGATCACCGACGGCATCAGATCTTACGTGACCGATCTGCACGCGAAAAAAAATTAACGGAGAAAGGTGTCACGCTTTATATCAATCTTGACACTTGATCAGACACATAAAAGATAGAAAAGGTAGAAAAGGAGGAATCAACAATGCTTTGGACTATCGTTAAATTTCTGCTGACCTCGGCAGTTGTGGTTCTGGTATCGGAAGTGGCAAAACGCAGTGATCGTATTGGCGGTCTCATTGCTGCGTTGCCGCTGGTAACAATTCTGACCTTAATTTGGCTGCATCTTGAGAATCAGTCAAACGATAAAATTGCAAACCACGCCTGGTTCACATTTTGGTATGTCGTACCGACCTTGCCCATGTTTCTGGCATTTCCATGGTGTCTGGCGAGATTTGGTTTCTGGCCTGCACTGCTCTGCGCAGCGATTTTGTCTGTTATTTGCTTCTTTGTTTTCGCCCTCGTTGTACGTCGATTCGGGATCGTCCTTTGGTAAGGGTGATGGATTGCGGCAATAACCCAATCGCTAGTCAGATATCTTATTCCCAGGCGGCTGGGTCAATGATACCAACGGCTTGAAACGCGGGCTTGCAAAATAAATAACCCTGCATCAAATCAATACCTGCCGACAGCAAAAAATCTCGTTCCGCTGTAGTCTCAATGCCTTCTGCCAGCACTTGGATATTTAAGTCCTTACAAATACCGGTAATACCTTTGACAATCGCCTGTTTTGCTTTACTGGTGTCGATATTGCGCACCAATTCCATGTCGATCTTAACGATATCGGGCTGGTACTCGGACAGTAAATTGAGCCCCGCATAGCCGGCACCAAAGTCATCGATGGCGGTACTAAATCCAAAACGCTCATATTCACGAAAGATATTAACTAAATGCGGGCGATCCGTGACCTGTTCGCCCTCTGTCACTTCAAAAATAATACGCTCAATCGGGAAATCATACTTTCGTGCTGCTTCGAACGTCGTTTGGATACAAGCCGCAGGCTGATAAACGGCATTAGGAAGAAAATTAATCGACAATTTGCCTTGCATCTGCAAACGAGCAGCGCCCCGAATCGCCTCGACGCGGCATGCTTGATCAAAGTGATATCGATTGCTATCGGTTACCTGACTTAATACCGAATACGCGGATTCCCCATTCGGCCCACGCACCAGAGCTTCATGCGCGAATATCGCCTGGTCATGCACGCTGACGATGGGCTGATAAGCAAAAGTGAATTTAAAATCGAGGTCTTGGGATGTCTTACACTTTCCGCAGCCAGGTGCATGTGCATGAGCGCTTTCGGGATAAAGTTTGATCGTATCCATCAACATCGCCTCCCTAAAACAGGTATTTGAAACTTCTAAGATAGTCGTTAAATAATTAAAAAAGATTAAAAAAAGATTAAAAAAAAATTAAAAAACAAAATCAGAAGCAAATTTCAGGTAAAAAAGTATCAATACGTTAGACGCGCAAAAGACGGATTTCAATCCTTTTCAATTTGGCGGCGGTTATAGGCGCCTTCGATCATTCACCACTAGTTAATACGCTACAACCCCACTACTCAGGCATCCAGCACATTGCACTAAGTAGAGGGGTGTTCCAACATTGCTTAAAAACAGCAGACTTTATTATGCCAGATCAAAGCGATCCGCATTCATTACTTTATTCCATGCAGAAACGAAATCAAGTACAAATGCTTTTTGTGCATCTTTGCTCGCATACACCTCCGCGATGGCGCGCAACTGTGAGTTGGAGCCAAACACCAAATCGACGACCGTCGCAGTCCATTTGAGGTCACCGCTTTGACGGTAGTGTCCCTCTAAAACGCCCTCACTATTCGCTTTTTTCCATTCTGTACCCATATCCAATAAATTAACAAAAAAATCGTTACTTAGGGTTTCAGGGCGTTTCGTCAATACGCCGTGCTGGCTCGTTCCGTGATTAGTATTTAAAACCCGCATCCCGCCAATCAACACTGTCATTTCTGGCGCACTCAAATTGAGCAATTGCGCTTTGTCGATTAATAGCTCTGCCGCCGCATGGGCAAGACCTGGACGGACATAGTTACGGAAACCGTCAGCAGCTGGTTCCAATACCGCAAACGAATCAACATCAGTGTGCTCTGGGGACGCATCCATACGACCTGGGGTGAACGGCACAGTCACAGTCTGACCGGCATTTTGTGCGGCTTTTTCGATAGCAGCGGCGCCGCCTAATACAATCAAATCCGCCAGAGAAATCTTCTTACCGTTACTTTGTGCACCGTTAAATGCTTGCTGCACTGACTCTAATGTAGTTAGTACTTGCTGTAACTGCGCTGGTTGATTTACTTCCCAATCTTTCTGTGGCGCCAGACGAATACGTGCACCATTTGCCCCACCACGCTTGTCGCTACCACGGAACGTAGACGCTGATGCCCACGCCGTACTGACCAGTTGAGAAATCGATAGACCCGTATCGTGTATGCTTGCTTTCAGACCAGCAATATCAGCGTCATCCACTAAAGAATGATCGACGGCGGGAATTGGATCTTGCCATATCAATACTTCTTGCGGTACCAAAGGCCCCAGATAACGTGCAACTGGCCCCATATCACGATGCGTCAATTTGAACCAGGCACGAGCGAACGCATCTGCCAATTCTTGCGGGTTTTGCAGGAAACGGCGTGAAATCTTTTCATAAGCAGGATCGGCACGCAATGCCATGTCAGCAGTGGTCATCATCGGCGCGTGACGCAATGTCGGATCATGCGCATCAGGTACCGTTGTTTTCGCCGCCGGATCGGTTGGTGTCCATTGGTGCGCTCCGGCCGGGCTCTTGGTCAATTCCCATTCGTAACCAAATAGTGTTTCAAAATAGCCGTTATCCCACTGAATTGGATTCGGTGTCCACGCCCCTTCAATACCGCTGGTTGTTGTGTCAATGCCTTTACCTGTGCCAAGACTGTTTTTCCAGCCTAATCCTTGCTCTTCAATACCAGCCCCCTCAGGTTCTGCGCCAACCAATGCTGGGTCGCCTGCGCCATGGGCTTTACCAAACGTATGTCCGCCGGCGACCAATGCCACAGTTTCTTCATCGTTCATTGCCATACGGGCAAAGGTTTCACGGATATCGCGTGCCGAACCCAGCGGATCTGGTTTGCCATTCGGTCCTTCCGGATTCACATAAATCAAGCCCATCTGCACCGCAGCAAGTGGTTTCTCTAATTCGCGGTCACCGCTGTAACGTTGATCATCGAGCCATTTGCCCTCTGAACCCCAATAGATATCTTCTTCAGGTTCCCAGATATCTGGACGGCCGCCAGCGAAACCAAAAGTCTTAAATCCCATCGATTCCAATGCGACATTTCCCGCCAAAATCATTAAATCAGCCCATGAAAGCTGATTGCCGTACTTTTGTTTGATGGGCCACAATAAGCGCCGTGCCTTATCTAAGTTGCCGTTGTCTGGCCAGCTGTTAAGCGGCGCAAAACGCTGCGCGCCCGCGCCCGCCCCACCGCGTCCATCACTCACACGATAGGTACCGGCACTGTGCCACGCCATTCGAACAAAAAGTGGCCCATAGTGACCATAATCAGCAGGCCACCACTCTTGTGAATCAGTCATCAGGGCATTCAAATCTTCAACAACCGCCTTCAGGTCAAGCGCTTTAAACGCTTCTGCATAATTGAACTCACTCCCCAATGGATTAGAACTTGGTGAATGTTGATGCAAGATATTCAAATTTAATTGATTCGGCCACCAATTCGCATTTTTAGGATTACTGGCGACGGCGTTTTTACTTGGACTATGTGAAAAAGGGCATTTTGCTTCGTTTGACATGATTATCTCCTGTGGCGGGTTGAACGTTGGTATGGAGGGGATTCTAGAGTCGTGGCAGCAATTAATCCATTTGATTAAAAGTATCCAATCAATAAATTTTTACTATGAGTGAAAAAATTGAAGCTATGAAGGGATACTCATCACATATTCAAGGCAAGACTCATCCGTGTCACTCCCTATATATGGGGATGATCAAGGCGATCACCATGAAACAAATCGAAGCAATTAAAATCCTGACGATCATGCTGATCGCCATAAAGCTACTTCATGTTTTCTGAAAACGACATATTCGAAACGAGTGAGGAAAAAGATGAACTGCAAACGGTATGGTTGTGTCGCAATAAGCGTATCTGATAAAGCTTGATATGGACGATTTTTGTAAAAGCCTCATCAAAAGCACCCTCCGCAAGGTTCTTAAACGACTACATTATCCGTTGGAAGTCACACTGCTTTGTGTACGCTAGTACGTGGCATACCCATTGAGTTTTCGTCCTATCGAAGAGATAATGCAAGAACGCGGCGGCGATCACGATTGACAAAGGTGGCGCCAATACCGCGGCCGTCCTCAGTATTATCGCTGGCACCAGCGCTGACATTCAGATGCGCCAGAGCAAATTTCTTAACAACATCGTTGAACAAGACCACCGAGCCATCAAGCGCAGAACGCGACCTATGCTGGGATTGAAGAATTTCCATTGTGCACAGGCTATCATTGCGGGTATTGAAAACATGCATATGATTTACAAGGGATAGATGTTGCATGCCGCCAAAGATCAGCCTTTGTCCAAAGCTAAACAGTTTTCTAGCTTTGCTTTCTAGTTTTCCGGGGCCTCGCCGCATTTTTTGTCCGTTCGACCTTATTGCGACACAGCCAAAAACTCTACTGTTTTATTCTCCACAGGCCCAAACTGTCGGTCACTTACATTGCTTTTAATTGAATTCTAGATATTCTGAATGGCTTCTACTTTTTGCAAGGCGTCCATGGCGATTCAGTCGCCTTGTCTATTTAGACGATCCAAGATAACTCTGGATGCCTTGTGTAGATTTGCGTAAATCGATATGAAAAGGCCCTTTTAGACAAGACGGCCAATTAATATCAGGATCTGCAGAGAAACAGAGTGTTTTTTCATCATTGGCGAGTGTTAAATCAATTTTCTCCCCCCGATTGTATTGCGTGCTCTTCGCTAGATGAAGAATCATCTTTTCCAGTCTTAATATAACATTGTCCGTTTGTGGCATAAATACACGTAAATTTAGCTATTTTCTCCGCACTTACGTCAAGAGAATATTGGATCGTATGAACTTCTCCAGCATATGTAGGGTTGGAAATGGATAATATTGCTGCTTGGATCATAATTGAGTAAGAAACGAATTTCATATAGGCTCCGAAAGTTAAATTTGATACCTTTTTAGAAAGTGCCAAATTGATAATATCATGAAAAATAATTATATTTTATTTAACTATTAAGTTCGTGAATTTTAGCTAGATTGCCTTAGCCCCTAGGGTGTTTCGGATATTTGAAAGTCAATAACTTATCTCACGAAATTGATAGCGATATGCCTACTTGGGTTCTGTCGCGATAAGCCAAACTTGATAAAATGTTTAGATGAAATTACTGCCTAAACAAATGAAAAGTCTGTACTTCGCCAGGTTTTAAAACGCTTGCATTATCCGCTCGACGTGATGTTGTTATGTGTGCGGTGGTACGCGGCCTATGCGCTGAGTTTGCGCACCTGGAAGAAATAATGGCTGAACGTGGTGTACAGGTTGATCATGCGACGGTGCATCGTTGGGCGCTGAAGATATTGCCGGTTTTGGCCAAAGTGTTTCGTCGTCGCAAACATCCAGTTGGCCGAAGTAGGCGGATGGACGAAACCTACATTCAAGTCGGTGGGCAATGGAAGTATCTGTATTGCGCTGTTGACCAGCTTGGTCATACGGTGGATTTCCTGCTCACCGCCAAACGTGACCATGCTGCTGCGCGACGCTTATTCGAACGAGCGATCGGGTTGCACGACGTGCCGGAGAAGATCACCATCGACAAGAGCGGTGCCAATACCGCAGCGGTGCGCAGCATGATTGCCGACAGCGGCCTGGAAATCACGTTGCGCCAATCGAAATATTTGAACAATCTTGTGGAACAAAACCACCGAGCCATCAAGCGCAGAACGCGACCTATGCTGGGATTCAAAAAATTTCATTGTGTCACCAAACTTATCGCCGGCATTGAAACGATGCACATGGTCAAAAAGGGACAGCTCAATTGTCCCGATGGTCAAGTTGCATCTGCTGCAGATCAATCCTACTCTTTCGCTTTCTGATTTTTCCGGTAAGTCGCTGCTTCAACTCAAATTTAGTTCCTTATCGCGACAGAACCGGACGCGCATCTGAAGAGTGGATTGACGGAACCGGTGGAGGCACAAAGGGCGGAACGTTCGTTGAGATAACAGCGAAGAACGCGACTTCGACGGTGCGTATCCAAACGGTGACTACAATGGCTGACGGTGTGCCCCAACAGCGAGTACGGCGACTGCTGCAGCAAGAATTCGTGCAGCATTCCCGAATGATCAATTGCAACTAATTCCTAAGTGATAATAAGGTGGTTTTTGAGACGGTTTTGATAAGAGATAATTTCACTTTCATGGCATTGCCCATCTAGAAAACATTTAACATCCGTTTTACTAAATACAGTTCTGCGCTATATGTCACTGACATCGATAAGCGACACTCAAACTACCGCTTCTCCCATTGGCATTAAAGAATGCATCAGATAAATCATCATTCATTGAAAAATCAACAGTCGATGCAGGAGTTACCGCTAAACTAAAGGAATTCCCTGCCAATCTAAAAGCATTAGTGCCATAAGCTTGATTTATTGTATATACCAGTGCAGCCACAGGGGCATTATTTGAAGCCCATTGAATATATGGATTTGCCACGGCTGCTGGTGTTCCGACAAAGCCATTCGCATCCACTGATGTTCCTTTAACCCATTGCCCTGTTGCAGTAAATGAGCAATTGGAAACACCTTGAGGTACAGTAAATATTCCACCATCCTGTAGCCTACTAGCAAGCACAGGAAAGTTGCCAGTCACTACAGCACTCGGAATAATTTTCGTCACCGTCAAAGTCGTATTGAACCGTCGCCCGTAGCTATCCCCTGATTCAACATTAGCTGATGCGCCAATTGACCCGCAGGACAGGTTAAATTGCGGGTTACTTGAGGTACGGCTCGAAGGAATTGAATACCAAGGTGCCGTAGTCGCTACACCATTCGGACAGAGATCAGCATAAGTGGTGAGTATGACGCTTGGAAATGCGGCAGTTGCGCCCTCTTGTGGCGTGACGAGCTTTGCGGCCAAAGTGACTGACTGAGTAGCGACGAGATTAATTCCCTTGTAGAGCCTAACCGTGTATATCGAACCAGCAGGGATATAGTCCGTTGCTATAGGAGCTTGAATCTGTAGGACATCTCCAGAAACTGTGCCGTTACTTTGCATCACTTGCAGGTACGCTTGACCCGATACAGTTTGCAACACCGCCACGCCGCCAGTAAGGTTTTCTGTGCCGATACCTGCTACGGTGGCATTATCGTATGCCGTAGAGGTTGGCATATAGAGAACTAACCCTGAGTTATAGGTGGTAGTGCCGTCATTGGTATTTTTGAAGATTATGGGGTTTATTTGAAATTTTGTGGCAACTACTAGATTAGTAGGATCAATTATCGAAAAATAATATGTGCCAAAGAGTTGCATAAAATTAACATAATAACTATGCCACGCATTTCTAACTTCCATTTCGTATTGGGTAGTAGCTGCCAATACATTAGCATCCATTTTCTTAGATGCTGCAATTTTCAATTTCCAACCAGCAATGCTTGCATTTGCATATTGAATCGTAATATCACCAGCAGCAATTATTTTTTGGGTAATAGGATCGACTACAAATGGATCAATTAAGTCTTTAATCGTCGATAAAAACGTAACATAAAGCTCCAGATTCGCAATAGATAGTTCCTCTTCAGATAATCCATCACTAAAGCCACCAGCAGCCTTCATAATTGCTAAGCCCATCTTTGTTCGTTTTTTGTTTTTCAATATAGATACGCTATCTGCTTGTAAGCCAATAATAATCCCTCCACACTTAGTGACTAGCTGTACTATGTCGTTTGGTAACTCATCAGATGTGGCTGTATCAATATCACTTGCCGCCTTAAAGCACGCCGCGGAATCTATGCCGCTTTGCAGCACTTCTACCGTTTTCTTAAACGACTTCAAACTTTGAGAATAATTTGTAGGGCGTCCAACTTTTGGCCTTGTTGCTACAAGAGTTGCACCGTCAATCGCCAGACTGCCAGCATCCGATAAGTTTTCAACCAACCAATCGACTGAAGCCGATGGATCATTAGTGAAAAATGTAGTCCAGCTAGTTTCGTCAGCTATTGATGTATTAAACTGTGTCGATACTGCTGCAAACTTCGCATTACGAATTTTTTGTAGATTTTGTAATGCCGTTTGATATGTCGAATCTGTATTCGATATATTTGCTTTGTTAATTGTTTTGAAATAGCTAGTTAATTCACTATCGCTAAACAACTCCCAATTCAAGTTACCGTATTTAGCGGCTTGTCTTGCATTCAGTTTTGCTGTAATCGCATCTAATTCACTATTAACAGAAGAATCAGATGAAGTAACTGCTCTGATAACATATAAACTATTATCGCCATTCAATGTTTTAGATAGAGTAGATGTAATCGAATTATATCTATCAATAAATGGCTTAATTCCAACTAGTATAGAATTAACGAATCCACTTGAATTGAATGAATTTTTAATATCGTCATATGCAGCACTAATACTGGTGCTAAGTGCTACAGATTGCTTTTGTTGTTTTGAGATTGATTCCGCAACAACGGCAGCTGCAATACCCATACCAGAAGTATTGGCCGTAACTGCTGGGTTTTTATAATCAGTTAATAATTTTGAATCAATTCCGATGATTTTTGATAAATCAGACTCCGCTTGATCTACCGACAATCCCGCCGTAGTATCTAATTTCCCAGCTATAAGCGTACTAAAAGGAGTAATTAAATTATAATGTCCAATCACCGCTTTAAGCGTATAGGATTGCCCAATTTTCTGTGGTTGATCTTCGTCAATTGAGGTAGGAATAACATTAGCCAGTAATTGACAACCATCAGCACTTTTATCTTGAATTGTATAAACTCCACCTGCGCCCGTAGTTGTTGATATTTCCCCAATATCAAGCACACTGTTATTATTGCAATCCCAATACACGATTGCTCCAGAAATATATCCATCAATAACCTTTCCGTTTATTGAGGCAGTAGTTGATCCATTTGATAATCCAGCACTACCCCCACCGCCACCACAACCATTTAATACTGCTACCAATAAAATTGCATAATAGTATTTCATTTATTATCTTTCTAGTATAGTTGTAGTATGCCAATTTTTTGGATCGGTTGAGTTAACAGGCTTATGTGTAGTAGTTGCGACCAGATCTGACAGTCACCCGGTTTGAAGTGCGGAATTATCAGATCAAATTCAGTTATTTGGTTTTGTAATTTTATCGTGCCACGCCTCCTTTCCGTCAATTAGTGTTTGAATTGGTGTGCGACCACAACACATTTTTCCTTGATGAGTACATTCGTGATTGTAGTAAGGCAGCCAGTCGTCCAGGTCTTGCTGCAACGCATCAATCGACAAGTAAATCTTGTCCCGGCAAGTGACCTGGTAAAACTCATTCAGAATGGTTTTATGGAAGCGTTCGCAGATGCCATTGGTCTGAGGATGACGCACTTTGGTTTTTGTGTGTTCGATTTCATTTAACGCAAGATAGAGTTGGTAGTCGTGTGCCTCTGGTCTGCCGCAATACTCGGTTCCGCGATCAGTCAGGATTCGAATTAAGCCCATTTCGTATTCAGCAAAGAGCGGCAATACTTTGTCATTGAGCAGGTCAGCAGCCGTAATCGGGTTTTGGTGCTGTAGAGCTTAGCTGTCGCAACCTTCGAATACGTATCAACAAATGTCTGCTGATAAATGCGTACA
Source organism: Undibacterium sp. SXout20W (assembly GCF_049340285.1). NCBI lineage: Bacteria > Pseudomonadati > Pseudomonadota > Betaproteobacteria > Burkholderiales > Oxalobacteraceae > Undibacterium > Undibacterium sp. SXout20W. Next base: position 82,052 of record NZ_JBMPPH010000011.1, read on the forward strand.
ACGCCTTTAATAGTGCCAACGTAAAACGTATCCTGACTGCCAAGATAACCAGGATGTGCGGTTTCAATTTCACCGATGGCAACATCATCATCTTGCGGTCTGTCGCAATAAGCAGTCGCTGTTAGACTACCGGTCAAACCAAATTTCTGATCCATCTGATGATAGACGCGCTACGTAAGGTGATCAAGCGAATGCATTATCCGCTCGAGGTGATGCTGACCTGTGTGCGCTGGTACGCAGCCTATCCGCTGAGTGTGCGACATGCCGAAGAATGATCGCGGAGCGTGGTGTATTCGTTGATCATTCAACGGTCAGCCGCTGGGCGATCCGATTGCTACCGGTACGGGAAAAGATATTCAGAAAGTACAAACGGCCGGCCGGTAGAAGCAGGCGGATGGACGAGACGTACGTGAAGGTCAACGGCAAATGGAAGTACCTTTACTACGCCGGAGACAAGGAAGGGAAAACGATTGATTTTCTTCTGACTGCCAAACGAGATAAGGCAGCAGCCAAGCGGTTTTTCGACAAGGCCATGGCAGGGAACGGCGCACCTGAAAAAATCACGATGGATAAAAGTGGCGCGAACAAAGCGGCGATTAACGATATCAACGCCGACATGGAAAGAGCTATGGTGGTTCGTCAGATCAAGTACCTAAATAATATTGTGGAACAAGACCATCGCGCGGTGAAGCGAATAACAAAACCAATGCTCGGATTCAAATCGTTCCAATCGGCCAAAAGCATCCTGGCTGGTATCGAACTCATGCACATGATTCGCAAGGGTCAACTGATGATGGAAGGCACAAATGATCTGTCGTTTGCCGACCAATTTTATGCTTTGGCAGGAAAAATCCGCCCTGTTTAATGAGGGGTGGTATCCGCCTGGCAAAAGTTCGCCTCGGGTTCGTTATTGCGACAAAACGCTTTTTCGCGCATATAATCGCGTAAATTTACATTATTATGCGCATATAAATGTATATTTACCCATTTAACGCGCATAAAAATGTAAATTTACGTATAATCAAATCTGAAATCTTGCAGGAAAAATATATCGGCGCCGCTGATATTGGCACATGCCTGAGGGGGGGTAACATTGAAACGACAATTACTTGATAAGCTAATTAATTGGAAATCGCAGCAGCAACGCAAGCCATTATTAATTGACGGGGCGCGTCAGACCGGAAAAACGTATCTACTGAAACAATTGTTAGGACAGGGATTTACCAACACGCTCCATCTCGATTTTCTGGAACGCCCTGATCTTGCCCAAGCATTTGCGGGATCACTAGCCCCAAACGATATTCTGCTCAATATTGAATTACTTACAGGACAAGTTTTTAATCCTGCTACCGATTTATTAATACTCGACGAAATTGGTGAGTGTGAGCGCGCAATATCATCTTTAAAATATTTTGCTGAAAAAACGCCAGACTATTACATCGCTGCCAGTGGTTCTAATATCGGATTGCTCAATTCTTTCCCCGTTGGCAAGGTCGAGCAATATAATTTGCGTCCCCTGACGTTTTACGAATTCCTGCTAGCTTCAAACGAGCCTGCACAGATTAAAGCTTTCGAAACGCAAGTTAATAGTCCCGCAGCACACAGCATATTGTTTGATAAACTAACTGATTACTATTTCACCGGCGGAATGCCTGAGGCAGTAGCAGCGTGGTTTGCAAATCCAGACGCAAGCATACTCGAACGTATTTCAAACGTCACACAGATTCATGCAAATTTAGTAGAAGGGTACCGTCGCGATTTTGGAAAATATTCGAACAAAGGCGACGCGCAGTTAATTGAAGCCGTCTTCAATCAAATTCCTGCTCAATTGTCCGCAGTTGTCGACGAGTCAGTCAATCGTTTCAAATTCAAAGGTGTCTATAGAAACAAAGCACGCTATGCTGAATTTGAAACAGCGATCAATTGGTTACACAGAAGTCGCCTTGCATTGAAAAACCACCCAATAGAAGGGATGCCCAGAACACCGCTCGCTGCTTACCAAGAAGAAAACAAGGTTAAGCTCTTCCTATTTGACGTGGGTCTTCTCAACAATATGCTCGGCATCGGCTATCGAGAAATCAAACAGCAAGCATTCGAATACAAAGGCTATATCGCCGAAAATTTCGTCCAACAAGAATTGGCCGCAATCGGCATAGAACCTAGCTTTTCATGGAATGACGCGCGCGCAGAAATTGAATTCATTGTCGCCAATGATCAAGGCCAAATTATTCCGGTCGAAGTCAAAAGCGGCAAACGCACACGTGCAAAGTCGCTGCAATCATATATTGAAAAATGCAAACCACACAAAACTATTAAACTCACTGGAACGCAGGGTTCAACAGAAATCGAGCAAACTCATATCGTGATGCCGCTTTACTATACAAAATATTTGCCAACTCGATGGTAATTGGCGTTATTGAATAAATCGGAGGCAATTAAATTTTGGTCAAATTGGCCCGATGCCGGACCATTTTTTTAGGTTGTGTCGCAATAAGGTAGAACAAGCACGTAAAGTGACAGTGCCTCGCGAAATTAAAATGCCAGGCTGTAAAATTGTTTAGCTTTGGATAAAATTCGGGTTTTGGGGTCTAACTTAAACTTTCCCTTGTGAATCATATGCATGGTTTCAATACCCGCAATGATAGTCTGTGCAAAATGGAAATTCTTCAATCCCATCATGGGACGGGTTAACCGCTTGATGGCTCGGTGGTCTTGCTCGACCATGTTATTCAGATATTTGCTCTGGCGCATCTGAAGGTCAGCGCCGGTGTCAGCGATGATACTGAGGACGGTCGCGGTATTGGCTCCACTTTTGTCAATCAATGATCGACGGGCGCGATACAACTATTTCCATTACCCCTTTACCTTGATATCCGTCTCATCCATGCACCAACTCCGACCGACGGAACGCTGACGTGAACGAAATATCTTAGCCAGCACAGGCAATATCTTCACTGCCCGACGATGTACTGTGGCGTGGTCAACGACAACGCCGCGTTCTCCCATCATTTTTTCGATATGACGAAAACTCAACGGGTACGCGACGTACCAGCGTACACAAAGCAGCGATACGATACCCGAGTAAGTCAGTTTTACTCTTGCGACTTAGCAAATGCATTTCAAAGTTTGTTCTGATTTACGCGCTTTGATAGTTCTTCTGCACTTTCCTTGCGTTCGCTGTATCGATCGACCAGATATGGAGAAATGTCGCGGGTAAGCAAAGTAAATTTCATGAGTTCTTCCATGACGTCGACCACGCGATCATAATAGGCAGACGGCTTCATTCGTCCTGCGTCATCAAATTCCAAAAACGCTTTCGGTACCGATGATTGGTTGGGTATGGTAATCATGCGCATCCAACGTCCTAAAATGCGCAGTTGGTTGACGGCATTAAACGATTGCGAGCCACCAGAAACCTCCATGACAGCCAGCGTTTTCCCCTGAGTCGGGCGCACGGCGCCAACTTGGAGCGGTATCCAATCAATTTGGGCTTTCATAATTCCAGTCATTGCACCATGACGCTCTGGCGTACACCACACCATGCCTTCTGCCCACAGTGTCAGTTCACGCAATTCTTTCACTTTTGGATGATCTTCTGGCGCGCCATCTGGCAATGGTAAGTCCTGTGGATTAAAAATTTTCACCTCGCCCCCCATCGCTGTCAGCAACCGTGCTGCTTCTAAGGTCAGTAGCTTGCTATAGGAACGCTCACGTAAAGAGCCATATAGCAATAAAAAGCGAGGTGCATGCGTGGACGCTTTTTTGGTGGCTAATTTTTCAATGTCTGGCACCTGAAACAAATCAGCATGAAGATTCGGTAGATCAATGTGATGCTGTGACACGTTTGCCCTCGCTATCAATCACTTTTTCGCCATCTTCTTTCTTGAACTCTCCAAGCTGGGGCAACGGCAAAATCTCCAATACTACCTCGGAAGGCCGGCATAATCTGACGCCAAGCGACGTTACGACGATAGGGCGGTTCATCAAAATGGGATGCGCCATTATGTGATCCAATAATGCATCATCCGTCCATTTCGGATCCTCTAACCCCAACTCTTCGTAAGGAGTCCCTTTTTTGCGCAAGATGTCGCGCACCGATACGCCCATGCTCGCCACTAACGAAGCGAGTTCTCGTTTGCCTGGCGGATTAGTCAAGTACTCGATAATAGTGGGTTCTACGCCAGTGTTACGAATGAGAGCAAGTGTATTTCTGGATGTGCCGCATTGAGGATTGTGATAGATCGTGATGGTCATTATTGATTCCTTTATTTATTTGATCGTGTCGGTGCCATCAGTAGCATCGGTGGCATCGGTGGCATCGACTGCACTGGTGGCGAGAGCAGCAGGATATAACCAGGTAAACAACCAAATTGCCACGAATTCGCCGCAAAGTTGAGCAATAATAAATCCCGTTACATCCATAGGGCGGATACCAGCAAATGTATTACTCGCTGCGCGTGCCATTGTTACTGCAGGGTTAGCAAATGAAGTAGATGAAGTGAACCAATACGCGGCAGTGATATAGGAGGCAACTGCAAAGGGCGTGACTGATGGTCTGTTTCTGGACGTGCTGATAATGACTGCAATCAAGCCAAAGGTAGCGACGAATTCACTCCACCATTGAGCCCATCCGGTTCTGACATGAACTGATGCGAAAAAAAGAGGTTCACCAAACATGCAATGTGCAATCGCAACACCAGCAAAAGCGCCCGCAATTTGTACGATGATATAAGGAAAAACTTCTGCCAGCGGCAGATTTTTTTGCCATGCCTCAGACAGCGTGACGACAGGATTGAAATGGGCACCTGATATCGGTCCAAACATCAAAATCAAGGCAATCAAACCTGCGCCGGTCGCGATCGAATTTGCCAGCAAGGCAAGAGCAACATTCCCACCTGACAAGCCTTCCCCCATGATGCCCGACCCAATCACCACGGCGAGCAATAAAGCGGACCCTAAACCTTCGGCCACCAATCGTTTGGTCAATGTCATGCTGGCACCATCGAAGTTTGATTCGTCAAATCAAACCAGCGAACTGCTGGGGCAGTTTGCCAAACGCAAGCATGCTTTGCGTTTGCACTGCAAGGCGTGTTAACACAAGGAGAAGTTATCATTATCAAACGGTTTCTCAATCAAAGATGGCGAAATAATGGCGACATGCTGGCGAAATCATGGATCAGCAAGAAGCAGAGCGACAAACCGCTGCCGTCGATGTCGATGTCGATAAACAAGGGTTACCCCCGCAACAGTTGTCAGTGAGAAAACTCAGCAGTCCATTCATGGTGTCAAAATTGGCCGTGTAGATCATAAAACGACCGTCCTGTTTCACCGCGACCATCTCCGCATAACTTAATTCTTTCAAATGAAATGACAATGACGAAGCAGGAATACCGAGTTGCTCACTGATTTTGCTCGCAATCAGTCCCTCTGGCCCTGCCTGCACCAATAGCCTGAATATCGCTAATCGCGACTCTTGTGCGATGGCCGATAAGGCGGAAATTGCTTCTTTGGTTTCCATAAATACTCACGTTGAAAATTATATTTCTATAATAATCGAAATATCGAATTAAATAAACCATTTGTGTTTATCTCGCTCCTTTTTCGTTCACCACGGCAAGGGGCACGCCTTGACGAGTATTTATTTAAATTCTCATGCAGTCTATCGATAAGAAATTTTTGATACTATCTGAATAAAGATGTTAAAAATACTATTAAAGGATGCGCATGATTATTGGTATCGATTTGGGGACAACAAATAGTTTAGTAGCTGTCTGGGAGGAGAATGGCCCACGACTTATTCCGAATAGCATAGGCGACGTTTTGACGCCTTCTTGCGTCAGTATCGATGCGGACGGTACCGTACTTGTCGGCAAAGCAGCACGCGAACGCCTGCAAACGCACCCTGACCGCTCTGCCGCCTTATTTAAACGCTACATGGGCAGCGACCGCATCGTCCGTATCGGAAAAAAAGAATTTCGTGCAGAAGAACTGTCCGCCTTGATTCTGCGAGCTTTAAAAGAAGATGCCGAAGCCTATCTGGGTTCCCCGGTCACCGAGGCGGTCATTACTGTCCCCGCTTATTTTTCCGAAGCGCAACGTAAAGCAACCAAAGCCGCCGGAAAATTAGCCGGCCTGCATGTTGAACGCCTCCTGAATGAACCTACTGCCGCAGCTTTAGCGTATGGCATTCATCAACGTGATAGTGAAAGCAAATTTTTGGTATTTGATCTTGGCGGCGGCACCTTCGACGTATCGGTACTCGATTTATTCGACGGTGTGATGGAAGTCCGTGCCACTACGGGAGATAATTTTCTTGGTGGTGAGGATTTTGTCGGCGTTATTAATGATCTCTTCTTTGCGGCGAATCAGAGCGCCCTCAAATTCAAAAAAGAAGCTCACTTCATGCAGCGCCTGTTTGCCGCCTCGGAACTAGCCAAGCGCCAACTGAGCAAAGAAGCCAATGTCAGTATGGACCTGCATTATGATGGTCAACAATATCAACTTGCACTGACAGAAGCAGACTATGAAAAAGCCTGCGCGTCGCTGCTGGTACGTTTGCGCGATCCGGTTGAGCGTGCGTTACGTGACTCCAATATCCATCCTTCCGAGCTCGATAGTATCGTGCTCGCCGGAGGCGCGACCCGCATGCCAATTGTTAAGCGCATGGTATCAAGGATGTTTGGCCGCTTCCCTTCTGTCGACATCAATCCAGACGAAGTCGTCGCATTAGGTGCGGCAGTTCAGGCTGGCCTAAAAATGAAAAACGTCGCCCTCAATGAAATCGTGATGACCGATGTGGCGCCCTATTCTCTCGGCATAGAAATTTCAAAGCAGCTCTCTGATGACAGTGTGTCACATGGTCATTTTGATCCTATCATTGAGCGCAATAGCGTCATTCCTGTCAGCCGGGTTAAAAATTATTGTCCGATTTCAGAAAAGCAAACGCATCTGATGCTGAATGTCTACCAAGGCGAATCAAGGATGGTACGCGACAATATTAAGCTGGGCAGTTTGAAAGTTTCTTTGCATGGCGGAGCGCCGGAAAATAATACGGTGGACGTGCGTTTTACCTATGACGTCAATGGTCTTCTACAAGTGGAAGCGAAAACCGCACAACGCAGCGAACCATATACCTTAGTGATCGAAGGCAACCCAGGTATATTATCCGATGCCGACATCACACAACGATTAGCGGCACTTGCCGATCTTAAGATACATCCGCGTGATCGTCTTGAATCGCGCACCTTATTAGCCAAATCCGAACGTATTTATCAACAATTACTTGGCGATGAACGCGAGTGGTTCAGTAAACAAATTTTCCACTTTGAACAGGCATTAGAATCGCAAGATAATAAAGTGATAGCGCCTGCAAAAAAAAATATCGAAGCGGCGATCGACCATATAGAACAACATAATCGTCTTCAACCAAGCCCTGACCCTAGCTGGTAAGGTATTGATTTATTTTCATGAATAATATTCCACCGTTTTTACAACGCCTTGATCTTGACGTCGATGCCGACGAACGGGCGATAAAGCGTGCCTATGCACGCGAACTCAAACTGATTGATCAGACGACTGAAGCTGCGCGTTTTCAAGAATTAAGAGAAAACTATGAAACGGCTTTAAGCTGGAAACGACATTCGCTGTATGAAGCCAACGCCGACGCCGCATCAACATCAACATCAACATCAAACTCCGCTGACGCAACGCCGTCTGCAGTAACGGCGCAGCCTTCAGCAATCGAAGCTGATCTTTCAACCGTATTTCCACAGCCAGTTGCCAGCAATGATGCCAATGATGCCGAGCGCGTAGAACCTGAGGCTTCTAGCACCAATGAGAACCTGCGTTTAGCTGACGCGCTGTTCTTTGAATTTCAAGAACGATTTCAACTGACAATCGCCACCAATAAAACACCCGGCGAAGCTACGATCAAAGCGGTGCTCGATCAAAGTATTCATGCTGCTGACATGGATAATTTTATTGTCCGGGAAATTTTTGAAGCGAGAATCGTCGACCTGTTACTTAGCGGATGGCGGCCAGGGCACGAGGTGTTATTAGTCGTTGCTGGCACATCTTTTCAATGGCTGGTTGATCGTTCCCGTTTGCAGCGTTTAGGTAGAATCGGCTACATTCTGGATCAAGCCTATACCGAACGTGAAATATTTTTCCAACAGTCAGATGCAACCCGTGACTTGTGTCGCAAAGCCATTACCCGTTTCCGTAATCCTCAACGGCCAAAAATTTCTGAATTACTAGAATTGTTACCGGTAATTGAAAAAATTCTGGAAGTCTATCCGTATCTGATGCCCGTCATCATCGATAGCCATCAACTTCAAGTTTGGCAGAGGTGGGACAGCGAAATTCCTTCATGGCGACGTATTAATCCACAATCCTGGCTAATAAAAGTCAATAATAAGTTGCCAAAAATTAGCTGGCTGACGCCATGGCGCGTGGCCTGGTTGCTGTTTATCGTTATCAAAGTTTATTTTTTTAGTCGCTAATACCGAATTATTCTAAGCAAACACCGTCGTCACCTGTCGGCTGATCGCCACCAGATTTTTTTCATCGTCCCAGATGTGAGCAACGGCGTGGGCGTAGCCTGAATGTGCGTAATCTGTGGTGACTTGATATTGCCACCAATCTTTACTACTTTTATTAAAAGAGTGCGATAAAAATTCAATGTTCCAGCTCAGGGTACTGGCGTTACCTGGACCTTTCAACATTGGCAATACGGAAGGTGGCCATGCATCAATGAGGCCGAGTAAATGGGTGATAGACATGCTTGAAAAATCATCGTTCCAACGCATCCATCCGCCAAAATCGGGCTGCGCAGTGCCGCTAAAAGGCATCGCACCTTGCGCCCAGCGTAAATCGACTTGCTGAATAAACTCAGGCATCACACCTGGAATATAAGCAAACTTGATCGCCTCATCAGGCGCTTGGTATTCTGGTGCGGTAGAGGTTGCCGGAATATCAATCGCTGATACTCTGGCGCTGCCAAAATTGGCCAGCAACAGGGCTAACACTTCACCATTCTGCATTAATTTAGCTGATGCCTGTGTGACCGATTTACCACTCCGAAAAATTTCAGTGCTGAGTTCCACCTCACCCGGTGCGACAGCACCGATGAACGAAATCGTTGCCGAACGCAACACTCTGTCATGCATTAAATCACCGAGTACTGCCGTCAGGCGACTTAACATCAAACTGCTCAATAGACCACCAAACGTCGCGCGCCCCTGACCCCATCCTGCGGGAATCTGAACGGTCGATTGTGTCTGAACTTGCTTTAGTAGTTGATCAATTGCCATCGTTTCAACCTTCCCTGTTTCTCTTCGTTATTGTTCGTCGGCGTTCATTATGGCTTTCAGCCATCGATGAATGGTAAACCAAGATACGCAAATGCGCTTGTTGCAACATCACCCGTAATGGTCAGCGTGGACGATTGTTGAACGTCATAAAACCCATTACTATCAAGATCTCTGTTTAATTGTATTCAACAAAACGATGAATTTGAATTTGATTAGCATGTTTTTAGAAATGGTCGATGCACGCAGTCTGAGCGCGGCGGCGCGGCGGCTGGGGATGACGCGTTCGAACATTAGCCACCAACTAAAGCTTCTGGAACGTGAAGCCGGTGCTCAGTTGCTCCGTCGCTCAACACGTAGCCTTGAATTAACCCAGGAGGGACAGATTTTGTACGAATACGGGCAGAGGATGATGGCAGATTTGAGTGCCACTCGCGCCTCTATCGATAACCTTGGACAGTCTTTGCGAGGCCACGTCAGAATCAGCGTCCCGACCGGTTTTGGGCGGATGTATGCGGGCGCCATGTTGCTCGAGTTTGCCAAACAACATCCCGGTATCACGCTGAATGTCATTTTCAATAATAGGATTCAGGATCTGATTGCGGCGGAGGTGGATGTCGCCCTGAAAATTACCACGACGCCACCGATGGATTGTGTCGCCAAGTACCTTTGCCCGATTAACTGGCAATTATTTGCCTCCGCTGATTATGTGGCGAGACATAACGCCATTGCGCAACCCGCCGATCTGGAACAACACGCATTGGTTGCATCGCCCTACCCCGGGCACCGCGTAACCTTGAAACTCGCTCATCGCGAATATGAAAACGATATCCGCACTGTCGAACTTGCCACCGCCCTGCAATCCGATGATTTTCCGTTATTGACGGACGCCGTCTCGCAAGGTTTGGGGGTAGGCTTATTACCCGGTTACGTCCAATATATGCCAGGTTACGCTGGCATTGTGCCGCTGTTACCGGACTATCGGATTGCTGATCTGGGCGGCAACCTGTATCTCCTCACCCTGCCCAATCGTTATCCTTCGCCATCGACGCGTGCCGTCATTCATTTTCTGAGCGAAAAAATCGTCGCCCTGAGCCAGACTTGGGGTGAAACAAGCAATGTTGTAGCACAGAGTTAATGTCAAATTTAATTTGACATACTGTCAAGGCATAAACAGATTGTCAGCGCTTTCTATTCCCATGACAATCTAGAAAGTTCAACAGCTGATCGACGTCATCAGCCATGACATTGCGACGCCGCATCATGCATAAAAAGTAAAAATTCAAAATTCAAAATTCAAAATTCAAAATTCAGGAGATCAGCGTGGATGAAAAAAACAGCAAGGAAGCAGCACTAAACCATGTTGCCTATGCCGAACAAGCCGTTTTTCAAGCCCCGGAAACCAAAACCGCGCAAGCACGACCAATAGCGTCCGTTGGTGTCATTGGTGGTGGCACTATGGGCGCGGGGATCGCCGTTGCATTGTTGCAAAACGGCCTGCCAGTCACCCTCATAGAACGCGATAACAATGCACTTGCAAGAGCGCTGCAATACATAGAAAAAACCTTCGATAGTCTGATTGCCAAAGGGCGTCTTACTCTAGCTCAAAAAGGCGACATCATGGCGCAGTATCAAGGCAGCCTCAGCTACCAGTCGCTCGCCGATGTTGATTTGGTGATTGAAGCGGTGTTTGAAGATGTGGAAGTAAAGAAAGCCGTTTTCAGCGAGCTTGATCATGTCTGCAAACCTGGCGCAGTATTGGCGACCAACACTTCCTACCTCGATGTCAATGTGATTGCGGCCAGTATTTCAAGACCAGCCGATGTGATTGGCTTACATTTCTTTTCGCCAGCCAACATCATGAAGTTATTAGAGATCGTCGTACCAGATAAAGCTGCAGCAGATGTCGTTGCTACCGCCTTTGCACTCGCAAAGACATTGAAAAAAATCCCTGTCAGAGCGGGTGTGTGCGATGGTTTTATTGGCAATCGTATTCTGGCAGTGTATCGGCAGGCGGCAGATTACATGATGGAAGATGGCGCCACGCCTTACCAGATCGATCAAGCCTTAGTGAATTTTGGTTTTGCAATGGGGCCATTTCAAGTTTCAGATCTGGCCGGTGGCGATATCGGCTGGGCGACCCGCAAGCGCAGAGCAGCAACGCGCGATCCAAAGGCGCGCTACGTGCAAATCGCTGACCGCATTTGTGAACGCGGCTGGTTCGGACAAAAAACGGGGCGTGGTTATTATCGATATTCTGAAGGCAGCCGTACTGGTCAGCAGGATCCAGAAATAGCTGACATCATCAAGGCCGAACAAATTCGCGTCGGCATTACGCCTCGCCAGTTTTCCGATGAGGAAATTGTGCGGCGTTATATGGCGGCCATGATCAACGAAGGTGCTAACGTCGTTCATCAGCAGATTGCATTACGTCCGCTCGATGTTGACGTCACGTTCATTAATGGCTACGGCTTCCCGCGTTTGCGTGGTGGTCCTATGTACTATGCCGACAGTGTTGGATTAGAAAAAATACTGGCAGACATACAGGAATTTGCAAAAGAAGATCCGCTATTTTGGAAGCCATCACCGCTACTGATCGACCTGGTGCAACGCGGAGCGAATTTCAATTCGCTCAACCAGGTAAGCCAATAGTTCTATAAAAATAAAAAATAAAAAATGAGTAAGTCTAAATAAATAGTTCAAAATTCAGGAGACCACTATCATGCGCGAAGCCGTCATTGTTTCAACCGCCCGTACGCCACTCACGAAGGCACATCGAGGTGAATTCAATATTACGTCCGGCCCGGCACTCGCCGCGTTTGCCGTCGGTGCAGCGGTACAGCGCGCAGGGATTGATCCTGCGTTGATCGAAGATGCGATTATTGGTTGTGGCTACCCAGAAGGGACAACCGGTCGTAACATCGCACGTCAGACGATCATCCGCGCTGGACTACCGATCAGCATTGCAGGCACAACGGTCAATCGCTTTTGTGCGTCTGGCTTGCAAGCCATTGCCATGGCCGCAGGGCGGATCGTGGTTGACGGTGCGCCCGCGATGATCGCCGGTGGTGTCGAAAGTATTTCTCAAATACGTACCCGTGAAGACGGCGCTTCCAGCCTTGATCCATGGATCCTGGAAAATAAACCAGATTTGTATTTATCCATGATAGAAACCGCTGATATTGTCGCCGCACGCTACGGCATCAGCCGCGAAGCGCAAGATATTTTTTCTGAACAAAGTCAGCGCAAAACCGCCGCAGCCCAAGCGGCTGGGCGCTACCGCGACGAGATCGTCGCCTGCAGTACCGTTATGGCAGTCACCGACAAGGCCACTGGCACCGTATCGCAACGCGCTGTGACGGTGGATGCAGATACCTGCAATCGTATCGACACGAATTTAGCGGGGCTGGCCAAACTGGCGCCGGTGCGGGGTGCCGAGCACTTCATCACGGCGGGCAATTCATCGCAGTTATCAGATGGCGCATCCGCCTGCGTGTTAATGGAAGCCAAAGAAGCGAGTCGCGCCAACTTGACACCATTAGGCGCGTTTCGTGGCATGGTCGTCGCCGGATGTGAGCCAGATGAAATGGGCATCGGGCCTGTTTTTGCGGTGCCAAAATTACTCGCTCGTCATGGCTTAACAATGGACGACATTGGCTTGTGGGAACTGAATGAAGCATTTGCTTCCCAGGGCATTTATTGTCAGCAGCGGCTGGGGATTCCAGATGAACGTCTGAATGTGAATGGCGGCGCGATCTCCATTGGTCATCCATTTGGCATGACGGGTGCACGTCTGGCAGGTCATGTACTGATCGAAGGTCGTCGGCGTGGTATCAAATATGCGGTCGTTACGATGTGTATTGCAGGTGGCATGGGTGCAGCCGGTTTATTTGAAATTTATTGAGGCAAAACCAAATGGATTTAAATTTTACCGCGGCGGAAGAAAATTTCCGCCAGGAAGTACGGACGTTTTTGCATGAGAATCTACCAGCATATCTCGCTGACAAAGTCAGGCTAGGTGAACACTTAAGCAAAACGGATATGGAACAATGGCACGCGATTTTGCATGCGCGTGGCTGGTTGGCAAATCATTGGCCTAAAGAATACGGTGGCCCCGATTGGACGGCCTTTGAAAAATTTATCTTCGAACATGAATGCTGTCTTGCTCATGCGCCCCGCGTGGTACCGTTTGGCGTCAATATGTTGGGGCCAGTGCTGATCAAATATGGAAATCAAGCGCAGAAGGATTATTGGTTGCCACGGATTTTAGATGGCTCTGATTGGTGGTGTCAGGGCTATTCAGAACCGGGGGCTGGTTCCGATCTGGCAGCGGTGAAAACGAGCGCTGTGCGTGCGACCGATAGTCAGGGTGATCACTATATCGTCAACGGCCAAAAAACCTGGACCACCCTCGGTCATCACGCCAACATGATCTTTTGTCTGGTGCGCACCAACCCTGAAGCGCGCAAACAAGAGGGTATTAGCTTTTTGTTGATTGACATGCAGACACCCGGCGTTGAAGTCCGCCCGATTATTACTTTAGATGGGGCGCATGAAGTCAACGAAGTGTTTTTTACTGATGTCAGAGTGCCTATCAGCAATCTGGTCGGCGAAGAAAACAAGGGCTGGACCTGTGCCAAATATTTGCTCACCTACGAGCGCACCAATATTGCAGGGATTGGCTTTTCTGTCGCCGCCTTAAAGCGCTTAAAACACGTCGCCGCGACGCACCTGCGTCAGGGGCGGCCATTGGCCGACGATCCCGCTTTTGCGGCACGTATCGCACGCGTAGAAATTGATCTGGAAAACATGAAAACCACCAATATGCGCGTCATTGCGAGCGTAGCAGGTGGTGGCGTGCCGGGAGCAGAAAGCTCGATGCTGAAAATTCGTGGCACAGAAATTCGCCAAGAAATCTATTCTTTAACGCGACGGGCAATGGGGCCTTATGCGCGTGTTGCGCTGCCAGATCACAATGCGCATGATAGCGCCAACTTACCTGTTGAACTAATCAAGTCAAATGGTAGTGCCGCTTCTTATTTTAATAGTCGCAAACTGTCGATTTTTGGCGGCTCCAATGAAATTCAAAAAAATATCATCAGCAAGATGCTATTGGGATTGTGAGAACGGATCATGAACTTTGACCATACCGACGAAAGACGCATGCTCTCTGATAGCGTGAACCGTTTTATCAGTGAACAATATACGTTTGATGTACGTAATACGCACCAGCGGGATAAGCAAGGAATGAATCCCGCTATATGGCAGCAGTTGGCCGACATCGGTGTGCTTGCCGGGCTATTCAGAGAAGAAGACGGCGGGCTGGGCGGTGCAGGATTCGATTTGGCCGTTGTATTTGAAGCGCTGGGGCGCGGCCTCGTCGTAGAGCCAGTATTAAGCAGTGCCGTACTGGCGGGTGAGGCGATTGCTGTTGCAGGAAATGAAAAGCAAAGGGCTTTGCTTGACGATATTATCAGCGGTGCGGTGATTGCCGCATTTGCGCATGAAGAATCGCAATCAAACGATGCTTTGCCCCATGTTACAAGCATGGCTACACCCCATGCGGACGGCTGGCTATTGCACGGTGCAAAAGCGCTCGTCTTGCATGGTGAACAAGCTGGTTGGTTCGTCGTCTCGGCTCGAACGAGTGGCGAGATCGATCAGGAAGAAGGGATTTCTTTATTTTTATTTCCTGCCAATACGCCTGGATTATCGGTTCAAGGTTATCCGCTGATTGACGGTGGCCGCGCCGCCGAATTACGTTTGGATAATGTAAAACTCAGTCAAGACGCGTTGCTGGGCAAAGTGGATGCCGCGTATCCGCTAATTGAGAAAGTGACTGCACGCGGCATCCTTGCGCTCTGCGCAGAAGCACTAGGCGCGATGGAAGTAGCGAAAGCAGCAACACTCGATTATCTGCAAACCCGCAAGCAGTTTGGTGTTGCGATCGGACAATTTCAAGCGTTGCAGCACAGAATGGCGGATTTGTTGCTAGAAATTGAACAAGCACGTTCCGCCGTCATCAATGCCGCCGCTGCGCTCGACAGCGACCGTCTCACACGCGAATGTGCGATTTCTGCGGCAAAGTTTAGCATCGGTCGCATTGGTGCACTGGTTGCCGAAGAAAGCATACAACTGCACGGCGGCATCGGCATGACTTGGGAATTGCCGCTGTCGCATTATGCGAAACGTCTGGTAATGATCGATCATCAACTAGGTGATGAGGACTACCATTTGCAACGCTACATCTCATTAATAAAGCAGGTACAAGATGAATGATCATGCAAATAATGCGAACGATGCGCTTTTAAGCGAGCGCCACGGGTCAGTCTTAGTCCTGACCAACAATAATCCTGCTGCACGCAATGCGCTGAGCCTGGGTTTTTATCAAGCCCTACCATCAACATTGGCAGCGGCACAAGCCGACCCATCGATCGGTGCGATTGTCTTGACTGGCGCAGGTGAATTTTTTTGTTCTGGCGGCGATTTAAATCAATTAATCATACGACGTCAATTGCCGTTAGCACAAAGGCTGGAAACCCTGGAAGGGCTGCATACCCTGATCCGTTCGATCCGGTATTGTGAAAAACCAATCATCGCTGCCGTCGAAGGCGGTGCTGCCGGCGCGGGCATGTCTTTGGCCTTCGCTTGCGATATGCTGGTTGCTGCGCGAGACGCAATATTTTCCTTAGCGTATATAAAAGTAGGCTTAAGCCCGGATGGTGGCA
This sequence comes from Undibacterium sp. SXout20W, assembly GCF_049340285.1. Taxonomy (NCBI): domain Bacteria; kingdom Pseudomonadati; phylum Pseudomonadota; class Betaproteobacteria; order Burkholderiales; family Oxalobacteraceae; genus Undibacterium; species Undibacterium sp. SXout20W. Next base: position 98,088 of record NZ_JBMPPH010000011.1, read on the forward strand.
TCACGCAGTTTTTATCAGAAATTTTGTCGCGCCAGGTATTGACGGAATTTAGTTTGACCGGCGATCGTGTGCCCTGCGAACGCTTGTATGCGCTCGGAGCAATTAACCTTGTCACCGAACGTGGCGCCGCTTTGGCGGAAGCGATTGCCTTGGCTGAACGCGTAGCACAAGGACCACAACGTGCAACGGCACGCATTAAGAATTTATGTCAACAAGCATATACAAATCATTTTGAAGACCAACTCATGTTGGAGGCAAAATTAATGGCTGAATCACAAGGTGATGTCGAATCGGCCGAGGGAATAGCAGCATTTCTCGAAAAACGCCGCGCTGATTTTGTGAGCTTGCGTGGCAAGTCTGAATAACGATCAAGATAAAAACTAAAAAAATCTAAGCATCGATGCAAACACGATGCAAATACGCTGCAAAAGTAATGGAGACAATATGTCAGAAAAAAATTCCTCGCTGCCGTTAGCGGGCATAAGGATACTGGATTTTTCAAGAGTACTGGCAGGTCCTTGGTGCGGTATGGTATTGGGCGATCTGGGGGCTGAAGTCATCAAGGTCGAACATCCTGAACGCGGTGACGACACTCGCGATTGGGGTCTACGCATCGGCGACACAGAAACACCTTACTTCAATAGTGTGAACCGCAACAAGCGTTCTGTTTGTCTGGATTTACAAACTGCCGAAGGTCAAAAGCTCGCTCGCGAACTAGCCTTAAAAAGTGACGTCGTGATTCAAAATTTTAAGTTCGGTGGTATCGAAAAAATGGGGCTCGGCTACCAACAACTGAGTGCTGAGCATCCTGGATTAATTTATTGCTCAATCACTGGTTACGATCGAACCGGACCGGAAGCTAGTCGCCCTGGCTACGATTTAGTCATCCAAGGTGAAGCTGGGTTGATGGCCTTGAACGGTGAAGCCACGCAGCCGCCATTGAAATTTGGCACAGCCGTGGTCGATATGATGACCGGCATGTACGCTGCGCAAGCAATCCTCGCAGCTTTGTATGAGCGCCGTGAAACGGGTAAAGGTCGCGACATCGGTATGGCCTTGTTCGATTGTGGTCTGATGATCACTGCCTACTATGGCTTGGAAGCCTTACTGCAAGAAAAAGATCCGCCACGTTTTGGCAATGCCCATCCTTCTATCGTGCCGTATGGTGTATTTGATGCTGCAGATGGTCCGGTGGTCATTGCAGTCGGCAACAATGCGCAATTCGCGCGGTTTTGTAACGAAGTAATTGAGCGCCCTGATATTCCGACAGATGAGCGTTTCCAGACCAATTTAAAGCGCGCTGCGAATCGTGATGTACTTTTCCCGCTCATCAGACAAGAACTGGTCAGCCGTCCGCGTCAGTTATTACTAGATCGCCTGAGTAAAGCCGGTATTCCTTGCGGAATGGTCGCTGGTTTGTATGAAAGCCTGACCTCGCAACGTGTCAGCGATGCGGGTCTGGTCACGACGCAAGCGCATCCTGTTGCAGGCAGCGTCAAAGTGCTCGCGCCTCCCTACTTATTTGACGGCAAGCGGCTACCAGTGCGGCATGCGCCACCTGTGTTAGGCGAAGCAACGGACGATATTCTGCAATCCCTATTAGGCTTACCGGCAGACGAAATCGCCAGTTTAAAACAGAGTGGCGTGATTTAATCGTTGATGTGTATGGTAAGGAGCGCAACCCACCAAAACAAGGCAGAGATAATAACAGCGCGGGCTGCACCAACCCTACAACACTTTTTCTTTGCCTGATGATGATTGCCATTCGGGTAGAAACTGTTATCCAAGGCTATACAGATATCCTCATTATTGCGTGGTTTTTGGGGTGTTTTTGTGTCGGTTTTGTGTCGGTTTTGCGCAGGTTTTGCGCAGGTTTTGATATGTAAAACGATTGCTCTTCGTAGAGCCAAACCGGGGAGCCCGGCGGCCACTTACCGTTCTTGCTTCGCCAAGAAAGGTAAGCAAAAGAGAGGCGACGTTGAGACTTTGCCCTGCGGGTGCCGTCACTGCGTGTCGGCATAATTTGTGCGTCACGTAAAGCGGGAAAGTGTCGAAACTCGCTGCGCTCAGACAACCACATTTTCTAGTCCGTTTTCCGTGAAGCACAAATTGCTTTGTCTACAGCGGTGAAAGTCAAATTCAACACTGCTTAGGGCTTTGGTGATTTCGGGTAGGGCGGCTGCTACCCGCTGGTATCTTCCTCCACTCTACTTCTACTCTATTTCTACTCTATTTCTACTCTACTTCACGCTAACACTAGTACGGCGTTAAGTTCTCAATGACTTCAATTGATCTTGAATCTCAGTTTTTGTCTGGCTGTTTAATTGCTGTCTCGCAGTCAAGGCCTTTTCGTAGGCATTAATGGCCTTGGCTTTGTCTTGCAGCTGTTGCCAGCATTGGCCTAAACGGTAATAGGTTCGTGCGTTTTCTTCAATTTCTAACGCAGCATCAAGACTTGCAATGGCATCTTTTTGCTTTCCTTGTATTAGCAAGGACTTACCCAAGCCGAAGTAACCATCCGGTGATTCTGGATAACGCTTGATCAGGTCTCTGAAAATCCGATCACTATCTGCAAATTTCTTCTGCGCAATATACGCATGCCCAAGGTTCGTCAATATCGCCCGCTGTTGGTCGATCAAACGATCAGCGTCGGACACCTTTGCTGCTGAAGCCAAATTTTCAGCCTCAGCGAATTTATCTTCACTCAGATTAGCCGTTGCTTGCAACAGTGAAGCTGCTACAGGATTGATTTTCGACGTCTCTACGATCAACGCTTGTGCCTTTCCTTTATCGCCGCCAACAAAACCAGGTGCTTGCAGATAAAAAGTAAGTAAGTGTGAACGCGCAGCATAATTTTTCGGATCGAGTTCTACGGCTTTTTGGAAAGAATCACGAATCTTACCCACATAGCCCATTGCGGACATAATGCCGCCACGCATTGCCTTCGTGCCTAAGACACTACCCATGACATCGTAACATTCAGAATTATCAGGGTGCTGTGCAATACAAGTCTCGGCATACTTTGCGGCATCATCGAGCCGCTTTTCATTGCCGTCGATCAGAATAAGTTCCGCTTTGGTTATTAAGGCGGGTGCATAGTGCGGGTCGGCAAGCAACTTCGTATTAACGGCAGATTCTACCTCTGCATATTTTTTTGCTTTCATTCCTGCCGTGTATTCATGTGCGCTGGCAGGATTTAAGACGATCGCACCGCACACAAAGATACTTCCAGATAGAGCAAAAATTTTCATAGATCTCTCAGCTAATTGTTGGTGTGTAGATATTCATTAAAAGCAAGGGCAAGTCATTATCAGCAAAAATTTACCGACGAGAATGACGTTTAAAAACTTACCAGATGCCGCTTCCTCATTGTTGAAACCTTTGAATAATTTTCAAAAAATAGGGAAGCGATGGATATGACAGTCAAATGTAAATCCAGTTCAATTTGATTGATGGAAATGACATTCACTCATTGAATTGCATTGCTGCAACCGTGGAGAGTTTCGCTCTTGGAGGGGCGGAACTGTTGCGCCCGCCCCTCCAAAACGACATCAAATGGCGTTGAAGCGTCTTTAGATTGAACAGCTATCAATGAAACAAGCAGGATCACTACTAAATGATTTTGTTGTTGGTGTACTGACCGCGATATTGCGTAAGTAGTCGGTCCATTCTACGGTATGCCCCAACCATTTACCGAGCTCGATTCGCTGCATAGCCCCATCGGAATGCTCCAGTACTAGCGTCGGAAAACCCTGACCACCGACGCGTGCCAGTAATTCTCTACTGTGAGAAAAATGGCCCTGCGTTTGAACACCATCTAATCGTGAGTATGCCTCCATAAATTCGGCGGTATCTAACCCTATGTTTTCTGCGATACTTTGCAGCACTGGGATATCGGCAATACGTTGGCCATGAACATAATGCGCAATTTGAAGCTGTTCAAGCATATCGAGTCCACGACCTGCTAATTCCTCTGCGACGAGAATTGCCGTGCTCGGTGGCGCAGAATCGAGGACGGCACTGCTATCGCACAGCAAACCGTCGATATACTCTTTACCAAAAACCTGACCAGTCAATTGTGCAATCCGTTCATCGTTGAAGATGACGTATTTACGTAATTGCGGTGTTACCGGACGGCGATTCATATCAGTCATCATCCCCCCGGCATGAAACACAATTTGAAGACCTGGAATATTGCGTGCCGCCGAAATAAGCGGTGCAGCACCGTAACACCAACCGCATACTGGATCGAAAATATAGTGAAGCTGAGTCATTCTTTTTCCTTTATTTGTTTTTTCGGCGGACTTATTTATGCAAACCTGATTACTGGGGCCACTTCATCTCGCCTTTGATGACCTTGGCACTGATATCTAACGAAGCAGGCAAACCCGCTTGGGGATAACGCGCTTTCATGGCGTCGACCAATGCAGTTGAGTCTTTCGCTTTAGTCGCTTCATCGTCAAACGCTTTGACGTAGTCACTGGTGTAGGTCACGGCACTTAAGCCATTGGGTGCAGCACCCAGGAAATGACCGGGAACAACCGTCGTTGGTTTTAACGCAGCGATATTTCTCAGCGTTGCTTGCCATTCCTGGCGCGACGCTACTGTTTGCGTATCAGCCATCCAGACGTGAATGCCATTCGCAACAACGACGCCTCCAGCCACCGTTTTCAAGGAAGGAATCCACAGATAACTACGGTCTGGGCTTGGGCCCTTGAGGCCTTTAATCGCAATGGTTTTACCTTCCAGATTCAGATGATCCGCTTTCAATACTTGTGGCAGCACTAATTTTTGTGGCGCATTGTCTTTAAGAATCGGACTCCAATACGCTTTTTTACCTTCCATATTGGATTTGATCGCCGCAACGGTTTGCGGTGTTGCTACGATCTTGGCGTTTGGGAATGCCGCCTGAATCACATCCAGACCAAAGTAATAGTCAGGATCGCTGTGGCTGACATACACCGTGCTAAGTTTTTTACCGCTTTGTTTAATCTGCTGCACCAGTTGTTCGGCATCATTACGCTGAAATTGCGCATCGATCAGAATCGCATCATGCTTACCGCTAACGATGACGGATGAGACCGGGAATATCGATTTTTCACCTGGGTTATAAACCTCCAACTGCAACGCTTGTGCAGCATGCGTTGTGATCGCTACGAGGCTTAAGCAAATGGCGGACAGGGCAGTAGTAAGCTTACGAGTGAGCTTAAGAACGGTCATACGAATTCCTCTTTGGCAGTGAGTGAAACTAAATAAAATTGGGTTACGAGCCCAATCTTAGTAGGTTCCAATTGTTTTATAAATCACCTAAAATGAAATGAATTATTGCGTCAATCGATCAAATAGACAGGAATCTCCCATATGGACCGCATCATTGCTGCGCAAGTGTTTGTCACAATCGCTGAACGCGGCAGTCTGAGTAGTGCCGCTGAATTACTCGATATGTCACGTGCAATGGTGACGCGCTATCTGGCAGAAATGGAAAATTGGTCGGGGACCCGCTTATTTCATCGTACGACGCGTCGCATTAATCTGACCTCGGCCGGCGAGACGACCCTGATTCGTTGTCGAGAAATGCTCGTCCTGGCGGAACAAATGTCCGCAGTCTCAAATACCGAAAAAGATGAACCGCGCGGCACATTGCGTATCGCTTGCTCGCAGGTGCTGGCACAAGATTCGCTATCCGCCGCAATTACCGCCTATTTACGACAATACCCCCGAACTGCCGTGGATTTACGGGTGGATAATCGGACTGTTAATTTGGTCGAAGATCGCATTGATTTAGCAATCCGCATTACCAATCAACTTGATCCGGGCTTGATTGCACGCCGACTCGGCGATTGTCCTTCCGTGATCTGTGCATCACCAGCGTATCTTAAAGAGCATGGAATTCCTAAAAATGCCGAAGATCTGGCTTTACACAACTGCCTGACGTATTCATATTTCGGCAAAAATTTATGGCATTTTGAACGCGCTGGCGAACCGCTCAGCGTGCCGGTGAGTGGCAATTTCAGTGCTAATGATTCTGTCGTGATATTGCGGGCAGCGCTGGAAGGCGCTGGTATTGCCATGCAGCCGGTGATTTCTGCTGGCCCCTACATCGCGAGCGGTCAACTAGTCGAATTAGTGCCAAAAGATAAGCCGATCACTTTAGGCATTTATGGTGTATATATCTCGCGCCAGAATCAAGCTTTGATCATGCGCAGCATGTTGGATTTTTTGACCAAGTGGTTTGGGTCTATTAAGACCTGAATAGAAAGCGGCGGCGACGACAGTGCAAGGCTAAGGCTAAGGCTAAGGCTAAGGCTAAGCACTATAACGCTGCTGGGGCGGTTTTGCGTAAGTCCTATATGATTGCGATGAGACTCGCCGGTAGCTCAGGTGGAACCCGCGCTGTGCTTACCGTTCACAAGGTGTGGCGGCTTGCACCTGCCCTACCAAACCATTAAATCGACACCACGGTTTCACGCAAAGAAAGTATGCTGCAATAATAAAAATGCCAGCAGCCACATCGTCACGCCGATTAATCCATCCAGAATTTGCCAGGCTTTCGGGCGGGCGAACCACGGTGCCAACCAACGGGCACCGAACCCCAGCATGCTAAACCACAACACGCTCGCGCAACTTGCACCAATGACAAACCACGGGCGTAGCGCTGGGGCTTGTTGGGCGCCGATACTCCCAAGCAATAACACGGTATCCAGATACACATGAGGATTAAGCAAAGTAAATCCGGCTGCTTGCAGAATGACCGCCGCCAGCTTGCCTTGCACACCCGACTCAGCGGGACGTAACTGATTCGATTGCTGCGCCCGGCGTAAAGCTTGCCAACCATAGGTCGCCAAAAATACAGCGCCAGCCAGAGACAGTGCTTTGGTAATTATCGGGCGCTCACCCAATGCTTTTGCCATCCCAAATACGCCGGCGGCGATTAATATAGCATCTGCGAGGGCACAAAATAAAACGATGCTGGCGACATATTCACGTCTCAGCCCCTGCCGCAACACAAAAGCATTTTGAGCGCCAATGGCAACAATAAGACCAAGGCTTAACACCAGTCCTTGTGTATAGGCTGGCAGGATGTAATAGAAGGTGTCGGATAGATTTGTCATGCAGCTAGCTTGCATCTCAGGGTAAATGAAGTCAAACTACAATTTCTTACCTAAATTAAGTAAAACTAATCTTATGCTTGACTACGCATCGCTGTCTGTCTTGGCAGCTGTGGTACGTGAAGGAAGTTTTGAGCGCGCTGCCCGCATACTTCATGTCACACCATCGGCGGTATCACAACGCATACGGCTGCTAGAAGAATCCATCGGTGGCGCCTTGATCATTCGTGGGCAGCCATGCTTACCGACAGAAACCGGAAGGCGGCTTTGCCAACACGTGGATCAGGTACGTTTGTTGGAACATGAATTAAAAAGTGCGGTCCCCGTTTTAGGTGAGGACGAACCTGGACGTGTACCCTTGCCCGTCGCGGTCAATGCGGACAGTCTGGCAACCTGGTTTGTGCCCGCGATGACTGCTTTTGCCACGACCTCACCGGTGTTGATGGACGTTGCAATCGACGACCAGGATCATACTGCCGAATGGTTGCGCTCGGGCACGGTGCTAGCGGCGGTAACTGGCACGGCGCAAGCGGCTTCTGGTTGCAATAGCCGACCGTTGGGTGCAATGCGCTATCTGGCGACGGCCAGTCCTGGCTTTATTGCACGTTATTTTCCGAATGGTGTTGGTGCCGGGAGTCTGGCGCAAGCGCCTAGTCTGGTGTTTAACAGTAAAGACGAACTTCAAAATCGTTGGGCGCGTCGCTTGTGTCATCGCCACGTTGAGTTGCCACGGCATACCCTCCCGGACGCCCATGCCTTCGTCGCAGCCGCAGTTGCCGGTATGGGCTGGGGTATGCATCCACACAAAATGATCCAAGATCATCTGCAAGCTGGCACACTCGTCGAATTGGTTCCAGCCACACCGCTGGATGTGCCACTATACTGGCAACAGGCACGCGCCGCGTCGTCATTATTGGATGGTCTGACCCGTGCGGTGTCGACGGCGGCGAATGCAGCATTGTTGCAGTCTTCATATTAGTCATATCGGAAATTCAGCATGACCGAGCTTCAACCAGGATTTATTCTCACTCGCCATTGGCGCGATACGTCGGCTGGCACCGAGATCGAATTTTGGCTGACCAGCGATCATGGGCCGCGGCGTTTGCGATTACAGCAGCAAACGTCGGTTGCCTTTATCCCCGCTGAGCAACGTGAACAAGCCGAATTCATTATTCGCAGCCAGACCCAAAGTGAACTAAAAGAAGCGGAATTGCGCGAACTGGCTTTGCAAGATTTTCAGCAACGTCCTGTGCTCGGGCTGTATTGCAATCAATATAAACATCTGGGTACGCTGGAACGCCGCCTGCGGCAAGGTGGCGTGGACGTGTATGAAGCCGATATTTTCCCGCCGGACCGCTATTTGATGGAACGTTTCATCACCGCGCCCGTGTTATTTCACGATCAAGCGCTCAACGCCGGCGAGGCGTTAAGCGGAGACCTCAAGCCCGCCACCGATTATCGCCCGCAGCTACGACTAGTGTCGCTCGATATCGAAACCAGCGTGCATGGCGACTTGTATTCGATTGCTTTAGAAGGTTGCGGTCAGCGTCAGGTCTATATGCTGGGCCCTGCGAATGGCGATGATGCAACGGTAAAAATCGATTTTGCACTTGAATATTGCGACACGCGCGCCGACTTGCTGGAGAGACTCAACAGCTGGATCGCAACCCATGATCCTGATGCCATCATCGGTTGGAATCTGGTGCAATTTGACCTGCGCATTTTGCAGCAACATGCAGAACAATACCGGATACCTTTGCGACTCGGACGCGACGGCAGCGTCATGGAATGGCGCAAGCACAACCGGCAAGATCATTACTTTGCCGGCATTGCCGGGCGTCTGGTCATTGATGGCATCGAAGCACTGAAATCTGCAACCTGGAATTTTGCGTCATTTAGTCTGGAATTCGTTTCGCAAACACTGTTGGGCGAAGGCAAAGCCAGTGACAATCCGTACCAACGCATGGATGAAATCCAGCGTCGTTTTGATGAAGACAAACCGGCATTAGCCAAGTACAACCTCAAAGACTGCGAACTGGTGACGCGGATTTTTGCTAAAACCGAACTGATCTCGTTTTTGCTGGAACGCGCGACGGTCACCGGTTTAGCTGCTGACCGCAGTGGCGGTTCGGTCGCCGCATTCACGCATCGCTATCTGCCGTTGATGCATCGTCAAGGATATGTCGCACCGAATATTGGCGACATCCACGGTGAACCGAGCCCCGGCGGCTTTGTGATGAACTCGCAGCCGGGCTTGTACGATTCGGTGCTGGTACTCGATTACAAAAGCCTTTATCCGTCGATCATTCGCAGCTTTTTGATTGATCCTGTGGGCTTGATTGAAGGCGTCAATAATCCTGATGACGAAACCTCGGTACCTGGCTTTATCGGTGCCCGCTTTTCCAGAAATAAGCATTGTTTGCCTTCAATCGTCACCCAGATCTGGCAAGCACGTGATGTCGCCAAACGCGAACGTAACGCACCCTTATCACAAGCACTAAAGATCATCATGAATTCATTTTATGGTGTACTTGGCTCGACCGGTTGTCGCTTCTTTGATCCGCGACTCGCTTCGTCTATCACCATGCGCGGCCATCAAATTATGCACCAGACCCGCAAGTTGATTGAGCAAAAGGGCTATGTCGTCATTTATGGCGATACCGATTCGACCTTTGTCTGGTTAAAAGAAGCTCGCAGCGAAGACGATGCAACGCAAATAGGCAAGAGTTTAGTCACGAACATCAATAGTTGGTGGAAAGAGCATCTGCAATCGCAGTTCAAACTGACGAGTGCCTTAGAAATTCAATTCGAACGACACTACAGTCGCTTCTTCATGCCGACAATACGTGGCACCGAAGAAGGCAGTAAAAAGCGCTATGCCGGTTTATCCATTCTTGCCGATGGCAGCGATGATGTCGTCTACAAAGGCTTAGAAACCGTCCGTTCCGACTGGACTCCGCTGGCACAAGAATTTCAACAAACGCTGTACGGAAAAATCTTCAGACGGCAACCATATAAAGAATTTTTGCGCGACTATGTAGAGCGCACCTTGCGCGGCGAATTTGATCAGGCGTTGGTTTACCGCAAACGCCTACGCCGCACGCTAGCTGATTACCAACGCAACGTACCGCCGCATGTGCGTGCTGCACGCATCGCTGATGAATATAATCTCCAAAGAGGACGACCATTACAATATCAAAACGGTGGCTGGATCAGTTATGTCATCACCCGTAACGGACCAGAACCGCTAGAGATCCGGCAAGCAGCAATCGATTATGAGCACTATATTTCCAACCAGCTCAAGCCGATTGCTGATGCGATCTTGCCTTTGCTGGATGATAGTTTTGATGCGCTGATCAGCCGTCAACAACAATTATTTTGAGAAACAAACACATCTGCATTGGCAGCGACTGATAGCCTACACCCGTTGATCCCAGCGACTTGCCAACAGACTATGGCAATCGCGTACCCGGTAGCAACGAATTCTCCACCCTTACCACTGGACAATTGACAATGATGCGAAGCGGCTTGATCTGAATAAGATTCTGATCTTGCGCGTCTAACACTTCTTGCTCTGAGTGCAGTTCGTGTGGTGTTTGATCAGGCAACCAATAAACCGCATACAACTGCCACAGCGGGCTGTAATTTGCATTACCATTGCCACCGCCTAATGGCTGCGGGATCGAAGGCAAGACGCTACCTTGATCAAAATTCATAAACTTATAAATGCGATCAACTGAAGACGGCTTTCCCGGCACGGGAGGGTCTGGCGGCAATGCATTCGCCAGTCTGGCTACAAAATTAATGTTTGCTTGCTTTGCCATCGATTCATCCGAGATATCGGTCGTGAGATACCACACCCGCTTACCCTCGAACCAGCCTGGAACCAATGGCAGCGTCAGAAACTGATTCTCCGCATGGGAAGCAGGTACGCTGGCACAACCGCTCATAAGTAGAGTACTCAGCAATGCTACGGTGAAACTCAGCGAGACAAACTGGCGGCTAGGTTTACCTCGGTTCATGTCAATTTTCCTTGGTGAAAAGTTCATGTTTCTAAAAAGTTGATCAAACTTGATATTTTCTTAACTTAGTCAAAGTATGTCACGAGAACTTACATTCACATCAAAATAATTCACTACCCCGTCGATCAGTGATCATATTTTCTATCGTTCTGACTGCATGTCAAATAAGCCGTCAATCGACACCTCAAGAAAGCCATCCTCCGGGCTTAAAATATGTGGAGCGTTGTCTGATTCAGCTATAGAGTCTGCTAATAGCAACACGAATTTTAACGCCAATAAAATTGCTATTTTTTTTATTTTTAATTTACTGTGCTCTATCACGAATGGCGGCTATGTGTGGTCAGCGGTCGCTTGGATTTTGAGGTGACTCGCGCTTTGTGGCACGAAGCAGTCAATGGGTCACCCATACAATTTTTAAAAGAACGGTATTTGGTTTTAAAAATCAAAGTTAAATAATCGGAACGGGGTCAAGTCTAACAATACGACATTGGAAAATTTAGATGTTGGAAAGTTAGACTTGCCCCCCGTTGGTGCAGAGCAGCCGCCCATGATCATGCGCATGCACTCTGGTATAAATCTGCCCGCAAAGTGGTGATGTCGACAACCCTGTAGATGCATGACCATGCCAATACCCAAATCATCAGCAGCAATTTAAGCGATGAGATCAACAAACTCAGGCACGGCGAGGGTAGCGAAATTTTGGTATTTGGCAGCCCTTCCGCCACGCACGCTCAAATGGCAGAAAACCTGATCGACGAGTATTGGCTGTTCATCAAACCTCGAAGCGGGCACGCTGTTGCGAAATGCGTACGCGATAAATGAATTCAAACTACTTTTCTTTTAATTCGGAGCTGGAAAGCTCGAATGGCTAACCTTCCCCCCAGAACCTGCATTGGAATTTATTCATGATAGTTATCGGCTTTTGGCGTTAGTGGCAGCCAGCCCTCTGTTATGAACCCGGCTTACCCAGCAATAATTTGAATGGACCTTCCAAAATCCCGTCACGGCGATGAAACTCGATCAACCCTTTTTTGGGTAAAAAAACGGTCACACAGCCGCTTTTTTGTGGATCATCGCTGACAAGACACAGATTATTTCCAAATCGGATTTGCCATGCATCTACAAACTTGCCGTTAGCACGCGATGAGCCATACGCGTTTCCATCACGATCGAAATAGAACCTGACGCGGTCTTTAGCATCATTTTGAAATTCGATGGTATTTCCGACTACTTTTGCCAATATTTCTTGCACTGATATTTGCTGCGCAACCTCACCTGAGTGCACCGGTGTACAAAATGTCATGACTGCAACCGGACAAAAGATAACGAACAGATTTTTAAATGTCATTGTTGACTCCTGATTGAACGCCGGATTGATGTGGCTCTCATCACAAAAAATAATCATGCGTTGCAGATGAATTTTTCTGTCTCTGCAACTTCAGGCCACATTGATCTTTCCAGCATCAATGTGGCCGCTGCGGTTGGCCAGCGCTGCACCACCAGTCCCGATTGTTCAACCCAATGCGGCTTTTCTGGCATCGGCCAACGCTTGCTCAAAAGCAGATTTTGTATCCTCCTCGCTACGCATCTTGCTGCCGTAGAACCACACGCTGGTCACATCATCGATTCCTGCGAAATTGAGCCAGTCGACCAGAGGTGGCGTCGTGTGATCGGTGCCATATGCCTTGCTCAGTCCTGGCATATAAATTGCCGCGGTAGAGACGATCGTCGCACGTTTATTGTTGAGCAGCCCGATATATCCTTTTGACGGTTCGAAACCAAACAAGGTCCCTGGCATGGATAGCAGATCGATATACTGTTTTAATTTATACGGCATACCAAAATTCCACATCGGTGTCGCTATCAAATAGTCGTCCGCAGCGTTAAAACGATTGAAAATCGCCACCAGCTCTTCATAGACCGTTTTTTGTTTTTCATTCATGGCAGGCTCGCCGAAGAAGGACACTTTTGCTGCAGCACTGTCACCGTCAAATTCGGGTAAATTGGCCTCCCAAAGATCAATTTCATCGATGTGGGCATCCGGATATTTTTGCTTGTACGCCGCTAGATAGGCATCACCAAGTTGCAGGCTGACTGATTTTTCTGCGCGGGGAGAAGCTTTGATATAAAGTAATTTTTTCATATTGAATCCTGTCGGGAGTAGTTAATTAAACGGGTTGGCATTTCTGACTCAATGCAGACTTTGTCCTGCGATTCTGCGCGATGCTTTTCGCTGAGTGCACAATTCAGGCATCCATCGTTTCCTTGAGGTTGCCGTAGCGGTGCACCCAGTGTATGAACTAACGACAAGCCCGCAACTTTGGCCAATAAGGTGTGTTTGGACAGTCAATAAAAAGAGGGGGAATTCGATTTATGCTGCGTCCTGTTTGGTCTAAGACTTAAAGCAGTGTCGAAATGCATGACACGAATCTTAGTCTGTTAGTAGGGACGATAGGGTACTATCAGTGCTTAATTATTTACTATTCGTACATTATGGATACCCTGACAAATTTTCTCGATCGTTATCACCTCAGAACCTCGATGTTCTACGCCGGGAATTTTTGCGGACGGTCGCACTATAAATCGACTGCAGGTGTGGGCCATATTCATTTCGTCGAATCTGGCAATATTGAGTTAAAAATGCCTGGCAAAAAGACGATCACCATCAAGGAACCGTCCGTAATCTTCCTGACTTCTTCGGAAGAACATAATCTGAATACAAAGCCGCATGACTCAGTTCATTTGGTGTGTGGCACGATTGATCTGGGGCTGCAGGAGGGCAGCCAACTTTTCAAAGGCATGCCTGACTGTCTGGTGCTCTCACTGGTCGAATTTCCGGAGTTAAAAGATATCATGTCCCTGCTGTTTGCCGAGGCGGGAAAAAATAAATTGGGGGCAGGCAAGGCAATCAATTCGTTACTGGAATATTTCGTGATTCTATTGCTGCGTCACGTAACCGATCACGAACTGGTCGGGCAAGGCGTGCTGGCAGCGTTGGGTAACAAGGAACTCGGGCAGTTAATGGTGAAGTTGCACCAGTCCCCAAACGAGAATTGGACGGTCCAGAGTATGGGACAGGAGATAGGCATGTCAAGGACAAAGTTTTCCAACTATTTTAAACACTGTCTGGGCGAGACGCCGCTGCAGTATTTGACGCATTGGCGATTGAATTTGGCACGCCAACTGATCGATCAAGGCTGCTCGCTCAAGTTAATCCCCGGAAAAGTTGGCTATGCAAGTGAACTTGCTTTATCCAGGGCATATCAAAAAAAATTCAATATCACGCCTGCTACCTATAGATACAGTCTCAGGCGTTAGCCTTCGCAGATGACGTTCATTCACCACGTATCTTAGCGTCGATTTAGTTTGACGATTCCCCCCTATGTCAGGATAGATGTCGCGTCAATTAATTCACATCAACCGTATTGGGGCGGAGTAAAGACATGCAGTGAATCGTTATCCAGCAGAACGCAAGGAGGCCATCCTTAAGCAGATGATGCCGCCAATGAATAAATCAGTTTCAGTATTGGCCCGTGAGAACGGCATAACGGAGCAAACACTCTATA
>NZ_JBMPPH010000012.1:0-102245 GCF_049340285.1 Undibacterium sp. SXout20W
CGCTGGTCTGGTGCGACGCGGGATTGGAAATTGAAGGACGAGGTCTGGCTGAATCCGAAACGAAATCAGGCAGAGGAACTAATGCTAGCAGCATGACTTGACGCGACATCTTTGTTGACAACTACCGCCTGTGGTTTTCCAACTTTACCATTCTCACCTACTTACCAAACGTTACGCTGCATAATAACAATATGGTTTGCTACCTGCTAAGGGGGATTTACAGTTATCAGTTTTACCTGAATATTTTTAACCTGCCTTCATATTAGCCATTCGCATTAGCAATTAATTGAATCGTTCACTAGACCGTTAATGTAAAAATTGCCTTACCATTCAGCAAGACAATTAAATTTATTTGGAATCGGTGTATTGACAATATCCTGAAATTCAATATGATTGAATTGTCTTTGGTACTATATTTATATTGTATTTTTCTAAAATGTCAATAGATAAAGTGTTGGGTTCAGGTGGTGCTGATCTAACGAAAATAAAAAAACCAGTCTTTATTGACTGGCTTTTTTATTTAAATGTTTATATTTATTTTGGAGTAAATATGTTTGTGCAACTATGGCAGTAAAATCCATTGTCATGCATGTTTTTCCACGCTGGATATTTTTCAAGATAATTTTTTTTGACTTTTCTGCCTTTATTAAATATCCAATAAAGTATGGGAATAAATATCAGTGAAATAATAATCGGACCAGTCATTGATCCATGTTGAATAATTCCACCTTTTCCATCGGATAAGCCTACACTAAAATCGTAACTATGAGTGCCCAACACGTAATACATTAGACAGAGCATTGCAAATCCAATCCAATCCAATACGATTTGCCGTATGGCTCTTTTGGTGGACTCAACATAGTTGCAAGGTTCGTTTTATTCACATTAAAAGTTGATCCTGAAACAATACCACCTCCTGAGCCAGCAGCAATGCCAGTAAATGATCCTGTGCTTGTGGATGTGCCTGATAACAAAATTGCACGGACTGCTTGAGCCTGATCACTGCCACACTTTGAACATTCAATTCCCATTTTTTGCTCCGTTTCTAGCGGTGAAAATTTAAAAAATAAAATCTTATCATGTTACTTGTGGAAAACGTACCAAATTATCATTTGGTTGACTTGTTTACTTGATGGCAAAAAAACATGACAACTTGTTGCAAAAAAACTGCTAAAATTCAACACTTGTTTAGCAGTGGTAACAGATTTGGTAGCAGTTTTTCTGTTTCCTTTTATTAATAATGTTGCTAAGTCCTTGATTTTATTGGTTGGAAAAGTTGATGGGTGAGTTTTTTTCACTGTCCCGTCCGCTCCGCCAGATTAAAGAAAAAGCGAGTTGCTTGTGCGACTCGCTTTTTTTTGTCCTCTTGTTTGGCTCATTTTATGAGTGAGCACGCCTCTCATCGAGAGGCTGCTGAATCTTTCAATGAGGTCAGAATCTTGACCTCATCTTGGTCAAATCGTCAACGTATTGGTTAGTTGCCTTGTGGGAGCATTAGAGTTGCGCCTCTTTTTTCAAGCGCATGATCGCTACGCCAACTGCACTTGACGTTGAGGTGTATGGTGTGCCGGTACCAATCATCGTCTCTGCTTCAGCATATTTTTTTGCATTAATGGCTGAAGCGACTTTTCCTGCTTCTTTATGAAATAATGCGTGTTTTGTTATGCAGTCTTTAAAGCTCTCCAACGTGCCGTAACTTGCTTTACCGCTGCCATTTAGCCACTTGCCCAGATCGCAGCAGTTATCTTTGCTGATGGTTGTTGCATCAAGTTGTTCTTGTTTTGAAATGGCACCTCTAAATTTTGTCTTCCATTCAGAATGTTTTGCTACTGCACTGTTTAGGTCCATGTTTGTTCCTCATTTATAAAATTAATGTTGTTTTATTATTTCAGGATGACAAAACCAGTTTTGGATCTAGATCAATGGAAGCAGTATTTTTTTACAATTGGATTGATGAGAAATTTCCTGGGTCTGACCGTTTCTTTATTCTTTGTCGTTGATCGACTTGTGGTTAAGGTTTGACGTCTGAGCGGTCAAAAATTGATAATTCCCTTTTAATATTGATATCTACGAGTAGAACAATGCGTAAAAGGCTGCTAAAATCTTTCTTTGTTTAGTATTGGCGCCAGATAACATTAATTTTTTTGTTAATATCTGTATGCTTTTTTTAGTGGTGTTGCTAAGACCTTGATTATGTTGGGGGAGAGCTAATTTTCACGATCCCGTCGGCTCCGCCAGATAGTCGAAAAGGCGAACGAAAGTTCGCCTTTTTTTGTATTCGCAATTTGAGATTGTTATTCTTAGTCATACGATCGGTTGAACATGTTTGAATATATTCGTACCCATCAGCGTTTAATGCAATTTTTATTGTTGCTGATTATTTTTCCTTCGTTTGCTTTCTTTGGTATTGAAAGCTATACCAGATCACAAGCTGCCGCAGGAGCAGCGGTCGCAACCGTGGCTGGTCAACAGGTCATGCAAGCCGAGTTGGATGCTGCATTACGTGACCAGTTGGATAAATTCCGCCAATCCTATGGCGCGCAATTTGATCCAAAATTGATGAATACACCCGAAGTAAAGCAAAACGTTCTAGATGAAATTATTGCAAGAAAAGTGGTGGCAGCTGAAGTGAAAAACAATAAATTGTCGATCACGAGAGAGATGTTGCAACAGGCAATTCTGGCAACACCAGGCTTGGTGAAGGCAGACGGCAGCTTTGATATGGAGAAATACAATAGTATTTTGGCTTCACGCGGTATGACTCAGGTGATGTATGAACAGGGCTTGCGCCAGGATATGGTCACAGAGCAATTGATCAACGCCGTGCAAAACACCAATATTGTTCCGAAAACCGTTGCTGATCGTATCGCTTTAATTGGTGAGCAAGAGCGCGAAGTGCAATCGTTGATGTTTAAAGCTGCTGATTACGCCTCTCAGGTAAAAGTGACTGATGAGATGGTCAAGGCTTATTATGAAAAAAATTCAGCGCAATTTGAAATTCCGGAAATGATCAAAGCGGAATATGTTGTGTTAAGCAATGACGCTTTGGCAGATCAAGTGTCGGCCACCGATGCTGAAGTTCAGGAATTTTATAAAAATAATAGCAAAGCGTATACAGTTGATGAGCAACGTCGCGCAAGCCATATTTTGATTGCTGTAGCGAAAGACGCTAGTGCAGCAGATAAAGCAAAGGCAAAAGCAAAGGCGGATGCTTTGTTGGTTGAATTGCGTAAAACACCTGGTGTTTTTGCTAAATTAGCAAAAGAAAATTCACAAGACCCGGTATCTGCAGAGCGCGGTGGCGATCTTGATTTCTTTGGTAAAGGTGCCATGGTTAAGCCGTTCGAAGATACCGCTTTTAAACTTGGTAAGGGTGAGATTAGTGACGTGGTTCAATCAGATTTTGGTTACCACATTATTCAGGTCACCGACATTAAGTCCGCGAGTGTTAAAACATTGGACGAAGTTAAGGCGCAAATTGCGTCTAGTATAAAGAAGCAAAAAGCAAGCAAAGCATATTCAGAAGCAGCTGAAACTTTTGGTAATACAGTCTACGAGCAGTCGGATACGTTGAAAACAGTTGCTGATAAGTTGAAGTTGAAAATTGAAATTGCTGACCATTTATCACGCCAGGGTAATCCAGCTCTTCCTGCAACTGTGTTTGCGAATAACCCGAAATTTTTAAAGGCAATTTTCGCTGATGATGTTGTGAAGAAAAAGCACAATACGGAAGCGATTGAAGTTGCGCCTAACACCTTGATTTCAGGTCGTGTTGTCGAATATAAAGCGGCAAGTAAGCGTCCGTTGGACGAAGTGAAGGCCTCTATCGTTGCGAGATTGACGCAATCCGAGTCTGAAAGTCTTGCTGAAAAAGAAGGTAAAGCGAAATTAGCCGCGCTTAAGTCGACGGATGCTACTTCTGGTTTTGGCGACGTAAAAATTGTTTCTCGTTCGAAACAACAGGATGTGCCTCCGCAAGCTCTCGCCCAAATCATGAAGGCTGACACGCAAAAATTGCCAGCGTTTGTAGGTGTTTCTTTAGGTAATACGGGATACGCTGTTTATCGTATTTCTAAAGTGAATGCCGGAACACCAGATGTGGCGAAGCGTGCAGCAGAAGCCCAGCAAGTCGCGAGTTTACTTGGTCAGCAAGAATTGACTTCCTACGTAGAACTATTGAAGAAAAAAGCGAAAGTGACGATCAATAAGGCGGCATTGGAAACACCTGCGCAGCCAGTCCAATAAGGCGATGTAGTTCTTGGATTTTTTTTTGAAGAAATATTAGAAACATTAGAAATATTAGAAATATTAGAAACATTATAAATATCAAAGTATAAAAAAAGCGGTGCTAATTGGCACCGCTTTTTTTTTGCTAAAAATTTAGTGTAGGGATATGCTTTGATGTGTTGTCATATGACCTTGCTTTAGCTGTAGGAAGCTTAGATTTTGGCAACATTTGATATGTATCAATGTAGCAAAGTAGGGCGGTTGTTATTCTGACGGTGTATTTTTACAACAGAGTGAGATCATGACGATAACTAAAGAAAACACATACAACTATCGGGTTGTACGCCAATTTTCAGTCATGGCTGTGGTTTGGGGAATAGTCGGCATGCTGGTAGGCGTGGTGATTGCGACTCAACTGGCCTGGCCTGAATTTTTAACCGGTATCCCCTGGCTTAGCTATGGTCGCTTGCGGCCTCTTCATACCAACGCCGTGATTTTTGCGTTTGGTGGATGTGCATTGATGGCAACATCGTATTACGTCGTTCAGCGCACGTCTAACGTTCGCTTGTTTTCTGATGGGCTTGCAGAATTTACTTTCTGGGGATGGCAGTTAGTCATTGTTGCCGCAGCGATTACTCTGCCTTTGGGTTACACCCAAGGTAAAGAATACGCTGAATTGGAATGGCCGATTGATATCTTGATCGCAGTGGTTTGGGTTGCCTATGCAATCGTGTTCTTTGGAACGCTAATCAAACGTAAGGTGGAACATATCTACGTCGCTAACTGGTTCTATGGTGCCTTTATTATCGCAGTTGCCGTTCTGCATATCGTCAATAGTGCAGCGTTACCAGTATCTTTGTTGAAATCATATTCAGCATACTCCGGTGTGCAAGATGCGATGGTGCAATGGTGGTATGGACATAACGCGGTTGGTTTCTTCCTGACTGCTGGCTTCCTCGGCATGATGTACTACTTCATTCCTAAGCAAATTGAACGCCCTGTGTACTCTTATCGCTTGTCGATTGTTCACTTCTGGGCCTTGATCTTCACTTACATGTGGGCAGGTCCACATCACTTACATTACACCGCGTTGCCAGATTGGGCTCAGTCTCTTGGTATGGTGTTTTCGTTGATTTTGTTGGCACCATCCTGGGGTGGTATGGTCAACGGTATTATGACTTTATCCGGTGCCTGGAGTAAATTGCGCTCCGATCCTATCTTGCGTTTCCTGATTGTGTCTTTATCCTTCTACGGTATGTCGACATTTGAAGGTCCTATGATGGCGATCAAAACGGTGAACGCTCTGTCTCACTATACTGACTGGACAATTGGCCACGTGCATTCTGGTGCATTGGGTTGGGTAGGCTTCATTTCGATCGGTAGTTTGTACTACCTGATTCCCCGGCTGTTTGGTCAGACACAAATGTACAGCAAGCGTTTAATTGAGGTGCATTTCTGGGTTGCAACCATTGGCGTTGTGTTGTACATCGCGTCTATGTGGATTGCTGGCGTAATGCAAGGTTTGATGTGGCGTGCAGTGAACGAAGATGGCACTTTGACTTATACCTTCGTTGAAACTGTTAAAGCAACATTCCCTTACTACGTAATTCGTCTGATTGGCGGCGCAATGTACTTGAGTGGCATGCTGGTGATGGCTTATAACGTTGCAAAAACGTTGATGGGCGCAAAACCAATCAATAACGCGATTCCTGCCTTGCCTGCTGCGCATGCACACGCATAAGTTTGCAGAGAAAAGTCAGAGAAATCAAAAGGAGAAGTTTGATGCGTAATTTTACTCATGATCTGATCGAGCGCAACGTCGGCTTGATGCTGATACTGGTTATATTGACGATCAGTGTTGGTGGTCTGGTGGAAATTGTTCCGCTGTTTTTTCAGAAAACAACCACGCAGCCAGTACAAGGCTTGAAGCCTTACACACCGCTGCAATTGGCTGGTCGCGACATTTATTTGCGTGAAGGTTGCTACGGCTGTCACTCGCAAATGATTCGCCCATTCCGTGCTGAAACTGAACGTTATGGTCATTACTCAGTAGCTGGTGAATCCGTTTATGACCATCCGTTCCAATGGGGTAGTAAGCGCACAGGTCCAGATTTGGCGCGCGTTGGCGGTCGTTATAGCGATAACTGGCATCGTGATCACTTAACTGATCCGCGATCGGTAGTGATTGAATCTAACATGCCGGCTTATCCGTGGTTGGGTAAAACTCAGTTAGTACCAGCAGACATCGTGCCGAAGCTGAAAGCAATGAAAACATTGGGTGTTCCATATACCGATGAAGAAATTGCCGGCGGACCAGCGGAACTCGATAACAAAACTGAGCTGGATGCGTTGATCGCTTATCTGCAAGTTTTGGGTACTGCGATTAAAAACAAAAACTAAGAAAAGTGCTTCCTTGGGTTATCACTTTTTGAAAAGGGGAAAATTATGAATTTCACGATCCTGAGCAGTGTGGTGACGGTGATTAGCCTGTTCGTCTTTCTAGGCATCGTCTACTGGGCGTTCAGTTCCGGTAACAAGGAGCGTTTCGAAAAAATGGCTCGGTTGCCAATTGAAAATGAGGATGGGAAATAGTCATGGCTGATTTCTTTAATGAATGGTGGGGCATAGGAATTGCTATTGTCGTCGCCATAAGTATGGTTGCCTGTGTAGTTTTGTTGTGGTCGCAATCTAAAGTCAAAGTCAAGGTCGGTAGTGATGGCAAGCCTTTGCCTGCAGAAACGACAGGCCATGTTTGGGATGGCGATCTGATGGAGCAGAACAATCCCCTGCCGCAATGGTGGAAATGGTTGTTTTATCTCACAATCGTTTTTGGCGTTATCTATTTGATCGCTTATCCGGGTTTTGGTGCGCGTCAAGGTTCCTTGGGTTGGAGCCAGGAAAATGCCTACGAAAAAGAGATGAAGGATGGTGAAGCGCAATATGGTCCTATCTTTAATAAATATCTTGCGATGGATATCAAAGATGTAGCCCGTGATCCACAAGCGCATGAAATAGGTCAGCGTCTTTTCTTAAATACTTGCTCACAGTGCCACGGCTCCGATGCGCAAGGTGGTAAAGGCTACCCAAATCTGACGGATAACGACTGGTTGTATGGTGGTGATCCGAAAACAATTGAGTTGACCATTACCGAAGGCCGTCACGGACAAATGCCACCAATGGGTGCAGTTGTTGGTACAGATGACGACGTGCGTAATGTAGCGAACTATGTGCTGAGTCTCTCAAATTCTGCACATGATCCGATTAAAGCGGCGATTGGTAAGCCTAAGTTTGCTGCTTGTGCTGCTTGTCATGGCATTGACGGTAAAGGCAATCAAGCAGTTGGTGCACCTAATTTGACAGATAAAATCTGGCTGTATGGTGGTGATATCAACACCATTATGGAGACGATCAATAAAGGTCGTAATAACCAGATGCCAGCACATAAAAACATTCTGACGCCTGGTAAGATTCATTTACTGGCTGCTTATGTTTGGAGTTTGTCTAATACGGGTACGGCGAACGTTTCTGATGCTGATACCAATGCACTTAAGCAAATCTCTGCGGCACCTGCAAGTGATACAAATGCAGTTGTTAAGTAAGAAGTTGGTTTTAATTAAATAAAGAAGCAATAAATGAAGCACATCCCCATTATTCCAGTACCCATCGAAGAGGCTGAACTCGCCTTATTTGAAGAACGTAAAAAGATTTATCCACGTTCGCAGAAAGGCTGGTTCGCTTCCAGGCGCTGGATAATGGTGGTTTTGACGCAATTGCTGTTCTATGGCACTGTCTGGCTGGGCTGGAATGACAGACAGGCAGTGTTATTCGATTTGGTATCACGTAAGTTTTATATTTTTGGGCTGGTATTCTGGCCGCAAGACTTTATTTATCTGGCTGTTTTACTCGTTATCTCTGCGTTGTCTCTATTTTTGTTTACCGCGATAGCAGGGCGCTTGTTTTGCGGCTATGCATGTCCGCAGACCGTCTATACCGAAATCTTTCTCTGGGTGGAAAGTAAGGTTGAAGGCGACAGAAATGCACGTATTAAACTCGATGCAGGCCCATTAACTGCACGAAAATTTTCTCTGAAATTTATCAAACATTTCATTTGGTTAATGATCGGTTTGTGGACAGGTTTCACTTTTGTAGGCTACTTCACGCCGATCAAGCAATTGACCTCAGAGATTTTCAATTTAACGCTCGGTCCCTGGGAAATATTCTGGCTCTTGTTTTATGGCTTCGCCACTTACGGTAATGCCGGATGGTTACGTGAACAAGTGTGCAAATACATGTGTCCTTATGCACGCTTTCAAAGCGCGATGTTTGATAAGGATACCTTGATTGTTACGTACGACACAGAGCGTGGCGAACCGCGCGGATCACGTAACAAAAAAGTTGATTTTAAGGCAAAAGGACTTGGCTCCTGCGTTGATTGTGGAATTTGCGTTCAAGTGTGTCCGACGGGGATTGATATCCGGAATGGTTTGCAATATGAGTGTATAGCCTGTGGCTTATGCATTGATGGCTGTGATCAGGTGATGGATAAAATGGGTTATGAACGTGGCTTGATTCGATATACGACTGAGCACGCTTTGACCCGGAAGTTAGATCAAAAATCCATGTGGGCGCGCGTTTTCCGTCTCCGCACCTTAATTTATTCCGGCATTTTGTGTTTAATCATAGTGGCGACAGCGGTCGCGTTGTTCAACCATGTACCACTGAAGGTTGATGTCATTCGTGATCGTACTATGCCAAAGATTACTGATATGGGAGCGATAGAAAATGTATATCGTTTGCATGTCATGAATACGCAAGAATCTGCACGACGCTACAGCGTAGAGATCGTCGGCCTGCCAGGCGCCACAATCTTGAATAATCAAATTGTCGATGTGAAATCAGCCGATGCGGCAGCGGTACCCATCAGAGTGCGTGTACCAGCGAATATCCTGCAACCAGGGTCTAATCGCATCCGCTTTGAGATCAAAGATCTGGATACGCCAGGCGTTAAAGTGATAGAAAAAGCTGTATTTTTAGTCCCGAGATAGGAGATGTAATGGACGCCGTTCTGACTTTGAAGAAAAAAGATAAATGGTATAAAGAACCTTGGCTACTTTTAGTTGTGGGTGGGCCTGCTGTCGTCGTATGCGCTAGTATTTTTACAGGTGCTTTGGCGTTTCTCGGCGCTGATAAAGTTGTTGCAGATGATTATTACAAGCAAGGCTTGATGATCGACAAAGATATTCAACGTGACGCTAAAGCACGAGACTTGCAACTAAGTGCCACGCTGAACTTTGACTCAGCAACAAGCAAAATTCGCATGAAATTGCAAGGTAAAGGGACTTTCCCTGATTCGTTACAGCTCAGCCTGGCAAATGCGGCAGTGGACGGTATGTCGGTATCTGAAATTATTCGTCGTTTGCCTATGCAGCAAGTTAGTCCTGGCGTTTATGAGGGCGATTCAAAACTGATCTCGAATATTTCTTCGAGTTCTGTTAAATTGTTTCATCTCAAGTTGGAAGCGTCAGACTGGAGATTAACAGGCGATTGGTTTGAGCCAGAGCAAAAGGTTGCGCAGCTAAAAGCATCATAATTGGGGCGCTTCCCTAAGATTTGTTGACTGGTAAGTTATAGGGCTTATGACAAATTACCCAGTAATACATAGTGACGAAGGCAGTACGATTACAGCCTGAAGCTATAACACAACTGAGGGATTTTTTATAAGTCCTCACATAATCATTAGAAGGGGACGAGATTGGAACATACTATTTCCGCACATCGCAAAGCACACGTGCGGCCCATGTTGATGATCGTGTTGTGGCCTGCATTTTTGATGGCTTGTGCTGCAACAGGATTGTTTTTTAGTCTCGTCGATCCGATGGAGCTTATCGTGCTAGACGAACGCCTGCAAATGCATATTTCTGGTGTCTACACGATAGGTTTTTTTGCATTTTGGTTGCTCGGAATACTTTCTAGTGGATTGACTGCATTACTTGTACAAAAAGCCCATTAGACTTGAACCGGACCTTATGAATACCAATGAATCAGCTGTTTTTCCAGCGATAGAAATACCAGAAGAATTAATTCGTCGTTTTGATTCTTTCGGTCCAAGATATACTTCTTACCCTACTGCGGATCGGTTTCATGCTGAGTTTTCCGCTGATTCATATATCTCCTATTTGAAACAACGCGACAGCTTGAGCAACAAGCCACCGTTATCGTTGTACATTCATATTCCGTTCTGCGCATCACTTTGCTATTACTGTGCTTGTAATAAGGTGATCACCAAAGACCACGGGCGTTCTGCGAAATATCTGGTCTACCTTGAAAAAGAATTGCAGCTAGTAACCGCGCATTTGTCGCACCGCGAAACCTTGAGCCAGTTGCATCTTGGCGGTGGCACACCGACGTTTTTGAGTCATGATGAAATGCGTCAGTTAATGGCGATGCTGCGTCAGCATTTTGACTTCACGGCGGATGCGGAAATTTCCATCGAAATTGATCCACGCACTGTGACGTCAGAGACTTTGCAGATTTTGCAGGAAATCGGATTTAATCGAACTAGTCTGGGCGTTCAGGATTTTGATCCGGAAGTGCAAAAGGCAGTGCATCGCATTCAGGCATTTGACATGGTTGCGCATACCATTAGCGAGAGCCGTCGTTTTGGATTTGAATCGATCAATTTTGATCTGATTTATGGTTTGCCAAAACAGTCCTTGGAAAGTTTTGCGACAACTTTGGATCAGGTAATTAGCCTGTCGCCAGATCGTATCGCTTTATACAATTACGCACATTTACCCACAAGATTTAAGCCACAACGTCGAATTGCTGAAGCTGATTTACCATCGGCTGAACAACGACTTGAAATTTTTCTGATGTCTTTGCGTCGTTTGCTTGCGGAAGGCTATGTTTATATCGGTCTCGATCATTTTGCTAAACCGGAAGATAGTTTGGCAAAAGCGACATTGGACGGCAGCTTGCATAGAAATTTTCAGGGATATACGACACGTTCAGACTGTGACTTGATTGCACTTGGTTTGTCTGCGATTGGTAAAGTTGGCAATTCCTATGTGCAAAATTTACGTACCCTCGATGAATATTATGCTTGTCTCGATCAAAATATTTTGCCGGTAGAAAAAGGCTTTGATCTCAACCAGGATGATTTGATGCGTCGCCAAATCATTATGGACATGATGTGCAGTACCGGTGTTAACTTTGATGCAGTCGAGGAGCAATTTGGAATTAGCTTCAATAATTACTTCGACGCCGAATTACAACAAATGCGGTCATATGCCTCAGAAGGTCTGGTTGGTATTGATAGCCAGGGTATCAAAGTACTTCCTAAAGGACGTTTGTTTGTGCGGGCGTTTGGTATGGCTTTTGATGGTTATCTCGCCAAACAGACAGCCGCGAAATATTCACGCCTGATTTAGCCTTTATGCTGACCTTGCCTTTGGCACTTGCTGCCCTGACTGCCGGCGTCGCTGGTGGCGTGCATTGTATAGGTATGTGTGGTGGTATCTCCACTTTATTGAATCAAGCCGGTACGCACCACCAAGAAAAGATTATTCCAATTAAGGCCGCAACCACGCGGCGAAAATCAGGTGGTTCGGTAGCGATACGTTCATCCTGGTATTTTCAATTGATGTTGCAATCTGGGCGTATATTTACTTATATGCTCATTGGTGCATTATTTGGCGGTCTCGGTAGTGCTGGGATGATACTGCGCCCTTATTTACCAGCACATCAAATTTTATTTGTGTTTGGTAATCTCGCTTTGGTTGCTCTTGGTTTGCGAGTTCTGGGAATTCAATTACGTTTTCATTGGTTAACGAATATATTTGCGAAATTGCAGCAGGGCATTTTTAACCGTATGCCTGCACTTAAAAATGGGATCAGGTTCCCATTTTTGTTCGGTATGGTTTGGGGATGTTTGCCATGCGGATTGCTGTACAGCGTTATTCCGTTTGCCTTGTTATCAGGTGATTGGTTTTCGGGCGCACTATTGATGATGTTATTCGGCTTGAGTGCTTTGCCACATTTACTATTGAGTCAGGGTGTTTTCAATATGGCGAGCAGGGCAAGAGTCCCGCATTGGTTGCGAAATACAGGAGGCCTTTGCTTGATTTCAATTGGTGTACTCGGTTTGTGGTATTTTGACATGCACCGGATGCCTTCTTTTTTATGCGTACTGCCATCGATTTAATTCGCCTGACGTGCAAAAAACTTGAAAATTAACTTCGGTAGAACGTGCTAGGCTTTAATATTCAATAAAGTTCCCAATACCTGATCAGCCGTTTTAACGACTTGCGCATTGAGCTTAAATCCGGCGAGATACTGGATGGAGTTCACCGTTTCAGTCGCCAGATCAGTTCCACTCGGGGTTTCTGCAGCAGCAGCGTCGGCGCCCGCTTTGCTGATATTTACAGTCACACCGCTCACCGATCCTTGCTGAAAAGCCGCAACTTCAGGCTTGTAGCCGTTGGTACTTGCATTGGCGACATTATTTGCCGTGCTGTCTAAGGCGGTTGCATTTGCAATCATGCCTGATAAGCCGCTTGATAATGATGAAATTGACATAAAAACTCCTTACAAAGGTGCTTTGGCGAGAATAACGAACTATTCTCACCACCTGAAAAAGCATAGTCTTTTTTTAGGGTAATTTCGCCGTAATTTTTGTAATATAGTTTAGTTGTCCAAAGGTAATTCTATTTTCAGTGTAGTTCCTTCGCTACTGTCACTGACAACGCTAAATTCTCCTTGCATGGCTTTGACCCTCTCGCGCATCCCAACCAAGCCAAATGATTGTGTTTTATTCATATCTAATTCATTGATACCTTTACCATTGTCGGTGATGGTAAAGCCTAATGTATCGTTGGATCGATGAAATTCAATCTGCACGTAATTAGCTTCGGCGTGGCGTGCGACATTCGTCAGTGATTCTTGAATGATCCTGAAAATCCCAGTGCTCCGCGCGTCATCAAGCGTGAGTAAATCTTCATCAGCAATTAACTCACAGTCAATTTTATGACGTTGCGAAAAGTCTTTTTGCAGGGTTTGTAACGCAAAAAATAAGCCCCCCTCATCCAGTGCGCGTGGTCTTAGATCGGTCGCAATTCGTCGTAAAGTGGTGATTGCAGTCAAGATCAATTGATCCATGCTGTTGATCGTTTGTTGATTATGTTCGACCAACTGCTGATCTCGTTGTAGCAAAGATAAATCCATTCTTAACGCTGCCAATAACTGTCCGAGGTCATCGTGCAATTCCCGTGCAATATGCTTGCGCTCTTCTTCTCTGATACTTTGCAAGGTATTGGATAACTGGCTTAATTGGGCGTGGTACGCTGCCATTTTCTCTTTGGCAACTTTTCTATCGGTGATATCTCTAAAAATGACGGTGTAAAAACGTTCGCCTTTTTCCAGTTGATGCGCGATGGACGCTTCTATTGGAAATTCTTCACCATTCGCTTTGCGTCCTGTTACATAAAAATCTTCGAAATGCGTTCCCATTTTGCGACGCGTTGTTCCTGCCTCACCAAATTCTTGCATGTGTTTGCCATGGTTTTCGCGATGGCGCATTGGTATAAGCTGGCTCAGTGGTGTATTGATGAGACTGTTAATCGGATAACCAAAGATCACCGCGGCAGCAGGGTTGGCAAGAATGATATTTTGCGCTCCATCGACCGTAATGATTCCATCAATGGCCGTGTCTATCATGCGACTTAGCCGCTCTCGTTGGACAAGTAACTCTTCTGTCGAATTGACAAGATTGGCCGTGGTTTCAGCTAATGCTTGATAAGGCGTTTGAATATTGACTGCAACCATACTTCGGTAAATGGCGATCGCCGCCAATAATTGTAGCGAATGACCTATGACGATATCAATATCGCGAGTAGAAGAGTAGAGGGAAAAATAGACTTCGGACATTGCCATTAAAGCACTGGCAAAAAAGAGCGGAACACGGTCAATATGAAGTCGTTCGGCAGACGTATCTGACTGAAAACGCAATGCATGCTTATAAAATAGAAATGCGGTTAAGCAGTTAATCGCCACCAATCCCATTTCGTAGATAATTTTAAAAGAAGTTTGTCCGCTATCAGCGCTGAATGTAAGTGGTAATACTTCTGGGGAGGCAAATATGATTGCCGCAAAAGTCGCCGTGCATGCGATGCCGATGGATAGAATGGAATAGCAATGTTTTTGGCTAATATCTGAATCTGTGGGATCCAATGCCAGTCCCAGAAGGGTAACGGCAATAATGGAACGTGAGACCAACCAAAAACTCAAGGATTTATGCATATCGATGGCAGTTTCAAATCCCGGCATTCCCTGAAAGCTGATGGAATGAAAAAAACCAAGGATTGCCGTGCACAAAAAAGCAACCGCTAAAATCGCACTACTTTTTTTTCGCGTGTCGCCAAATGCGTTCCAACATACGATGAAGACCGACGCAAAAATGACGATCGTCACCGTTTCTAAAAAGGTATGAACTGGAAGCGGTTGTGCAACACTAATATGCGAGAGTGGTTTCTGGTTGAACCAAAAAAAAGCGGATATAAGCAGCAATATACCTGCTAGCCATCGTGTTCGCGTGAGTCTTAACTTGGTATTTGTAATCGACGGTGACATGTAGTGCTTTTTAATGGTGATGGTTGAAAACGACGTTGTTAGAAAAAGGCCAGGGTTTGGGGGCAAATTTTCATTGATGTGATCTGCTACTGCGCATGCCGGGTCTGTTCGTGCGACATCAGAACGTTACAGCCATCTTATTTTAACGGTAAATTGCAAAAAAAGTATGTTGTTGATAAGCAAAAAGGCGTTCGATGGATCGAACGCCTTTAAGGATAGTTACTTTAATGATTGCGCACCATCTGAATCGAATCTTACTGATTTTGACAGAATCGATATGTCGGAAATATGCCGGAAATATGTTGGAAATAGGTCGGAAATCAGTTCGACAGAATTAATGTGACATGAAGACTGGCACGGTCATACTTTCAAGTATGGTTCTGGTTACGCCGCCCATAATCATTTCTCTGAAGCGGGAATGGCCATAGCCGCCCATGACGATCATGTCGCTATCAAGGTCGTGTGCTAATGAAAGAAGCGCATTCCCGATATCCGTCGATGTTTTATGCACTGACACTTCAACGCGGATGCCATGTCTTGCCAGATAAAGGGCAATATCTGCACCAGGTTGTTCGCCGTGAGCATCAGGCGTCGATTTCGTATTGAAAATTGCTACCTGCACCAAATCTGCTTTTTTGAGCAAAGGAATTGCATCTGTGACGGCTCTTGTCGCCTCTCTGCTGGCGTCCCAGGAGATCAATGGACGTTTTGCGACCGAGTGAAAATCGCCTGCATAAGGAATGATTAAGGCCGGGCGACCTGAGTTCATCACAATATACTCAGGGAAATCGGGCAAGACCGATGGTGATGGTTCATCTCGGTTGGTTTGGCCGACAATCACCAGATCGCTATAACGTGCTTGCAAGCCAATGCCACCACCTGCTTCATCATTTGCAATCGATGATTCGAAGGAAGGGACGCCGATATGATCGACAATTTTATTGAATTCATCGACCGCTTTTTCTGCGCGTTCTCTGAGAAAGTTCAAGTGAATAGTCAAATTTGGATCACTGGCGCTAATATTTCCATCTTGATAAATGAAGCGCGAAACGCCAGTAACGGCGGTGCCGATCAGATGCGCTTCTTCGCTACGGGCGATTTCAGCCGCAAATTTGACCCTTAAACTAGAACGGTCAGATTCATCCACATGGACAAGTATTGTTTTATATGACATGACATGGCTCCTGGGTTTGCCGCAGGGATCAGCTAAAAGTAATTGTTCGTTAGCTGGATTACCCTGCAAATTATTATGAATATAAAGACGAAACTTCAGTACGTTTTGAATCTGATGTTTAGCTTAGTTCATTTATGCTGCTACTGCTGATTCTGTACTCCATTGTGGCAATAATTTTTTGCCAACCAGGACAGAAACTTTTTCACTGACTTTGCTGCGTGTTTTAGCCGGTGGCAAACGGCGCAAAGTTTTGAGTGTTGCCGTATCGAGCAAACAAATTTCACGTTGTTCTACACTGATTAAGCCCATTTCATTAAATGCAGATAACGTGCGGCTCACAGTTTCCAGAGTCAAGCCAAGATAGCTGCCAATTTCGTGGCGTGTCATACGCAGGTTGAAAGAGCGACCAGAGTAACCTAATTGACTGAAGCGATCTCCCAAATTTGTCAAAAAGCGGGCTACTTTGGCTTCAGCACTTAAGGCGCTTAACATGCCGATCATTAACTGTTCACGCACCAGTTCGCGGCTCATTACGCTAAACATGGCGTGCTCCAATTCAGCGTAAGTATGACCCAATGCTGTAAACGCTTTATATGGCAACAAAATAACATCGCAATCAGACAAGGCGACAGCCTCAGATGCATGGTGTTGTGTGTGAATGCCATCAATGCCAAGCAAATCACCTTTCATCGGGAAGCTTAAGACTTGCTCGTTGCCATATTCGTCGATCAGAACTGTTTTCAAAAAACCTGAATTGACGATGTATAAGGTATCAAAGCTTTGACCTATCGTATGCACGCGCTGACCTGCTTTGAAGCGCACATGCTGAAACAGGATTTCTTCGTCAGATGAACTGGCAGGTGCCGGAATATGCAATAAATCACAAACTTCGCGCAGGTTAGACCACAAATTACCGTGACAACGCCATCCTGCTTCATTGCTGTTTGCGGATAAAAGAGCTTTGTTTACTGGTGTGCTCAGGCTTGATTGGCGGTTTGAAAGCACTGCTGTAGTCATGTCAGTCTCCGGGGAGTAAGATATATAAAATGTTAATTGAGGTGATTTGGGAAATTCGGTGCTTGCCAACGATGCAAAAAATCGGGAATCCGCTCAAAATCAGTCGATTTGTCCAGAAAACCATCGGCACCAGCACGCATGGCATGTTGGCGATTGTCTTCAGTGGAATGATTCGTAAGTACGACGATTTTTACAGAAGGTTTTTGTTGCTTGATGCTTTTTAATAATTGCAAGCCATTACCATTGCCTAATTGAAGGTCGAGAATGATGGCATCCGTTTCGGTATTGAGTACTTTGTCAAAAGCAGTGTCTACATCACCCGAGACGCCGATGACATGGATTCCAGGTACTTCTTCAACGAACCGGATCAACCGGTTCTGAATCAGTACTGAGTCTTCGACAATAAATAAATTCATGATGCGTAGGATGATGAACACCGCTTTGTTTGCTTGTGTTCATTATCGTTATTTCATGCATTGATTTAAATCAGGCAATGCTGATTTGATCTATCGGATTAACTGACGATGATGTAGGAGTTTTCCTACAAGAAGAGGGGGGCGCTGGAAAAAATTGCTTATGCGTTAGGTGTAAGCAGGTGGTGCGCAACAGCGTACTGCACCAGATCGGACATGTTATTCATGCTCATTTTCTGCATAATGCGCATTTTGTGGGTGCTGACCGTTTTTACACTGAGATGCAGTATGTCGCCAATTTCGGTAATAGTTTTACCTTTGACTAAATGCGTAAATACCTCGAATTCGCGATCTGATAAATTAATGTGAGGCAAGGTGTCATCTGCAGGCATTGCATTCATCGCCAATT
Source organism: Undibacterium sp. SXout20W (assembly GCF_049340285.1). Taxonomy (NCBI): domain Bacteria; kingdom Pseudomonadati; phylum Pseudomonadota; class Betaproteobacteria; order Burkholderiales; family Oxalobacteraceae; genus Undibacterium; species Undibacterium sp. SXout20W. The sequence goes on from NZ_JBMPPH010000012.1 coordinate 17,867, forward strand.
GTTCAGCGACCTCGATACTAATATAAGGGCGACCCGACGCGACTTTGCGTAAAGCAGTCACTAACTGCGTCCCCGCACTTTCTTTGGTTAAGTAGCCACGAGCACCAGCACGAATAGCACGAACCGCATATTGCTCTTCTTCGTGCATGGTTAAGATCAGAATTGGCAGTTTAGGAAACTCATCTTTGATTTGTCGAATCAAATCCACGCCGCTGCGTCCGGGCATGGACAGATCCATCAGTAAGACGTCAAAACTGACATTCCTTACCTTCTCAAGCGTATCAAAGCCATCAACTGCTTCTGCGACGACTTGAATGTCGTCGTTTCCATCGAGAATGCGCTTTAAGCCTTCACGCATGATGGTATGGTCATCGGCAATCAGAATACGGATCATTGAATTGGTGCAGAGTAAAATTGCATTGCAAAAAAAGTTGCAAGGTCAATCACTATTGTACTGTACTACCACGTTCAAAGATGTTGTATCTAGGAAAAAAGTCATTTTTCAATGATTCTAGGTTCTATGTACTAAAACAGGAATATTGCATAAAGATAGGACTTTGGTTGTCGTGCTTCCTAGTAATAAATTACCAACACCGCTACGGCCATGCGAGCCCATAAAAATCAAGTCGCAACCGTATTGTTGTGCAGTATAGACAATTTCTTTTGCGGCTGAATCGTTGAATTGCACAATTCCTTCAAAGCTGACTCCTGCCTGACTTGCCGCTGTTTGTGCGGTTTCAAGATAGCTTGCACCGAAACTACGCATCGCAGCCTGATATTCTTCTTCTGTTGGCGTATTCGGTGGAATGATATCGATATAAATTGGATATTGGTAGTTGCTGGCAACAAATACGGCTACGACTTTGGCATCGATTTGTCTGGCAAATTCAATGCCGGCATGAATAGTGGCGTTAGCGAGTTCTGAGCCATCGGTAGGTAGGAGAACTTTAGTGTACATACAATGTCCTTTCAAGAGATGGAGATTTGATGAGGTCATCATGCGCTATTGAGCTTAGTATCTATTTGATAAAGAACAAATTTTCCTTCATATGGCGCTTCATCATTGCTTTGTCTGACGCGGTGAAAGTCTAACGCGACATTGCCGTGGATACGGCTTCTTAGTCCTGGGGCGAATGCATGAAGTCCAGGTAAAATCCACGATTACAGCCAACTCGTAACGGATAGATGGCAGTGTTGAATCGTTAATCAGAGCTTCGAGTGAGCTAGTTGCACAAGGCAATTAACTGCTTTTTAATCGCATTTGTTGGTGCCGTGGTGATCTGAATGCCATCGCATTGATGCCAGGTACCGAATTTGATAAAGATGTTAGCCAGGTCTTGCAGCAGAGTGGCACTGATGCGTGTTTCTTGTTCCAGAAACAGGGATTTTATTTCCAGGATTTTTGTTTGTCGATGTGCCTTCGCATCGACTCTGCCTATCAATTTTCCATCTCGCAGAATTGGTAGGCAAAAGTAGCCGTATTGGCGTTTTTCTGCTGGTGTGTAGCACTCTAAGCGATAGTCGAAGTTAAATAACTCTGAGGCACGTTTTCTGTCCCAAACGACGGGATCGAAAGGTGATAAAAGGCGTACGTTGCTGGACTTTAGCTTGTTGTCGACCGCAAGTTCTAAGGCGGCCAGGTGGTCGGGATGCACGTACAGATCTTGCTCCCAGCCTTGAATTCTTGCTTTGATTAATTGACCTTGATGTGCCAACGTCTCTGGAGTACAAGCATTGGATATTTTTTTCATTCGAAAATAATCCGCGACCCAGCTCGCTTTTGCGATCCCTAGCGCTTTGACTGCACTTAAAACTTTATGGCGTTCACTTTCCTGAGATTCTGGTAGGTGAAGAGCATCATCCCATGTTGGATGTACCCGTTCTGTCAGATCGTAAAATCGCTGGAAATGCTGGCGTCTTGCGACCATGAGCTTGCCACTCGTAAATAAGACTTCTAAAGAGCGTTTTTCTGGTTTCCAGCCCCACCATCCTTTACGCTCACCTTCTTGGCTTTCTTGGCGCTCAAAATCGATGGAACGCACTGCGCCGGTTTTGACAATATGCTCGTGTAGTTCCTGGATTTCATCCCGATGCGAGGCCAGCCACTTGTGATTGAATTTCCAGCCTAAATTTTCTGGATTCAACATCTGGCGACGGTAATGCCCATAATCTTCAATAGGTAAAAAACAGGCTTCGTGCGACCAATATTCAAATAATTTGCCTTCCGCCAATAGTTCATCGAGCCATACTGACTGATAATCACCTAATCGACTCCACAGCACCAGGTAGGGGCTACGCACGACTACATTAATGGTGTCGATTTGAAGTGCGTGCATTTTGTGGATGCAGCTCAAAACGTCTTGTTTGTTTGCTCTTTTGGGTGTCGCACCAAGCAATTGTTGTGCATGTAAATGCAATGCTCGGGCAGCTGGTAGGCTAAGATGGTAATCCAAATGCTTCATACCATGTCCCTCGTTGATATGGATGGCAAAAGAAGGGATAAATCAATAAATCAATAAATTAATTAATAAATTTAATTCATAAATCGACTAAAAAAGCAGTCAAAAAATAATCATAAAGTAGGAGCCTCAAACGATACCAAATTTCGTTCGTTTGAGGCGAAAGTCAACTTATTTTATGCTTGCGATGTCTGCTTAAAAGTGCTTCAAACCGATTGCAGCTTTTACTTCATCCGTTGTTTGCGCCGCAATCTCACGTGCTTTACGAGTGCCATCCTTGAGCATCTGTAAGACTTGACCTCGGTCTTTTGCAAACTCTTCGCGACGTTCACGTATGGGAGCAATCAGATCTTGTAATACGCCTTCCAATCTTGCCTTGACAATGCTGTCACCAAGCCCTCCGCGTACATAATGATCTTTCATCGCCTGAAGACTTTCTTTGTCGTCATCAAAAGCGTCGAGGTAAATAAAAGCTACGTTACCTTCAAGATGGCCAGGGTCTGCAACGCGTAAATGCAGCGGATCGGTGTAGACGTTGCGCACCGCGGCTTTGATTTCAGCGGGGCTGGCACCCAGGTTTATTGTGTTACCTAAGGATTTACTCATTTTTGCTTTTCCATCAATGCCCGGGAGTCGGCCGATCTCTGGTACGAGTGCCTGACATTCGACCAGAATATCCTTGTTGACGAGGCGATTAAAGCGACGAACGATCTCATTCGTTTGTTCTATCATCGGAATCTGGTCTTCTCCGACTGGCACCAGGCTAGCTTTGAAAGCAGTGATATCGGCTGCCTGACTGACGGGGTACGTCAGAAAACCTGCAGGAATATCCCGTTCAAAGTTTCTCAAAATGATTTCTTGTTTGATCGTTGGATTGCGTTCAAGACGTGCCACTGACACCAGGTTCAGATAGTAGAAGGTCAGTTCGGTCAACTCAGGAATTTGCGATTGAATGAAAATCGTTGACTTTGCAGGGTCGATTCCAACTGCTAAATAATCTAAAGCTACTTCCAGCACGTTATTGTGAACTTTTGCCGGGTCATCCATATTGTCAGTTAAAGCTTGTGCATCAGCCAGCATGATGTACTGCGCATATTGATGCTGGTATTTGACGCGATTGCGCAAACTGCCGACAAAATGACCTAAATGAAGTGGCCCGGTCGGGCGGTCACCAGTCAAGATCAGGTGGTTTTTATTTTCAGAGGTACTTGCTTGCATAGGTATTCCATCACTTTCGTGCTTAAAACGTCCTTAAGACTGACCGAACAGGTACTTAAGTCGTGAATTTCGGGTTACTGTCTTGGGGTCATTACCGTATTTTGCGTAAAAAAAGCCGCTCAATTTTTGGCGGCATCTTTAAAATCTGCGTCTAATTTAGACACTATGATGCCGTTACTCAAGAATATGTGTCAAGTTTGAGGAGATTTGTCAAAAACTCTGTGGATTTTACAGTGTCTTGCCTTCAGACTCATGAGTCTGCAATGGTAAAATTAGAGAAATCTGCATTACCCTGCGTTGAATTACCGTTTACGTAAAAGAAAGATCAAGATCTTGACCGCTTTTTCCCCGAAAAAATTAGTTATAGCCTCCCGCGAGAGTCGTTTAGCGATGTGGCAGGCAGAGCACGTTCGTGATCGACTTGTCAGTTTGTACCCTGATTGTGTTGTAGAGATTTTAGGAATGACTACCCGAGGTGACCAGATTCTGGATCGCGCCTTATCAAAAGTGGGGGGGAAAGGTCTATTCGTTAAAGAGTTAGAGGTTGCCATGGCGGATGGTGTCGCAGACCTTGCTGTGCACTCGCTTAAAGATGTTCCTATGGATTTGCCTGACGGTTTTGCGCTGGCTGCAGTGATGGAGCGTGAAGATCCCCGCGATGCTTTTGTTTCTAATCTCTACGATTCTTTAGCTAGTTTGCCAGAAGGCGCTATCGTCGGCACTAGCAGTTTGCGCAGACAAGCGTTAATTTCTGCGCGCTTCCCGCATTTAGTGATTAAGCCTTTGCGTGGCAATCTTGATACACGTCTACGTAAATTGGATGAAGGTGAATATGCTGCGATTATTTTGGCTGCAGCAGGTTTGAAGCGTCTGGGTTTGCCCCAACGTATTCGCGCTTTTCTGCCACCTGAGGACAGTTTGCCAGCGGCCGGGCAGGGTGCCATGGCAATTGAAATTCCAAGCAATCGACCTGAACTCGCTGCTTGGTTAGCGCCATTGAATCATTTGGCAACATCGCAGGCCGTGCACGCTGAACGGGCAATTTCAAAAGCATTTGGCGGAAGTTGCCAAATTCCATTGGCCGCATTTGCGCAGGTTGATGGTGCCGAAATGCATTTGCGCGCCATGGTAGCAACGCCAGATGGACTGCGATTAGCAAAGGCGGAGCTGGTTGGTGCATCGGACGAAGGTATTGCGTTGGCACATAAAATTACAGAGTTACTTTCTGCGCAGGATGCGGAAGAAATTTTAGCCGTCTGTAAAGCGCAGTCGGCGGACTGATCGAGTAGCAGATGTCACTCAAAAAGGTGATTATTACCCGGCCGTTGGCGCAAGCGCTTGAATTTGCTGAGAAAATGCGGCCTTTGAATGCCGAAGCGATCATTTTCCCGTTGATCGATATTCATGCACTCGATGATCAAACGGAGTTACAACAAAAAATATGCGAATTAAGTCAGTATTCTTTAGTTGTCTTTATTAGTCCTAATGCGATCGATGCCTTTATGCCCCATGTTGGCGTGTGGCCAAGTCAGTTGCCAATAGCAGTGATGGGTGAGGGTAGTAAGCGGGCGCTGGGGAAATTTGGTTTGACGAACCTGACAGCAAAGATTATTAGTCCAGCCAATGAGCTGAAAACAGATTCAGAAACCTTACTTGAGGTGCTTGATTTAGCTTCTTTGGCTGATAAGAGGGTACTTGTTGTGCGCGGAGATAGTGGGCGGGAATTTTTATCGGATACCTTGCAAAAGGCTGGTGCCAAAGTTCAACTGCTTACAGCTTACAGACGCTCGGCGCCTGATCTGAATTGTCGGAAGCAGGAGCAACTCACAAGTTTGCTGGCATCGGAACATGTATGGATAATTACAAGTTCTGAGGCGTTGCGAACACTGATGGGATGGGTCGAAAGGCTAAACTCAAATGACTTCGTGGCAAAAATGCAACATCAAGTTATTATCGTTCCCCATGCGCGTATCGCAGAGACAGCGCAACGCATGGGGTTTCATTTCATCACATTAACAGCATCTGGCGACGAATCGGTGCTGGTCGCGTTACAATCACACGTATGAATGAACAGCAAATAAATTCGGGCGCATCGTCGCCAACATCGAACTCTGATCAGCCGCAAGTACAGGTGACAGGGGCGCCTGTACAAGTCGTGGTGAAGGAAAATAACTGGACTCAGCCAGCCTATCTGCTCTCCGGCGTTTTGGCTGTGCTCCTGGCCGCAAACTGGTGGTCCTCTCAAAACCAGATCAGCGCCCTCCGTGAGGAAGTAGCGCGGCGTTTGTTATCTGCGGATACCACAAGTAGCGAAACAAAAATATTAGCCAAAAATGTCCAGGACACTGCCAAAGAAATTCAAACAAAAGTGATTTTATTGGAAGGCAAACAGTCTGAAGCGCAAAGCCAGCAATTGGCGTTGGAACAGCTGTACCAGGATTTGTCTAGAAATCGTGATGAGTGGGCTTTGGCGGAAATTGAAGAAGTGTTGTCAACTGCCAGCCAGCAATTACAACTTGCGGGGAACGTTCCAGGTGCCTTGATTGCTTTGCAAAATGCGGATGGTCGCCTGGCGAAGTCTGATAAACCACAATTTATTGTCATTCGCCGTGCGATTGCCAAGGATATTGAAAAGCTGAAGTCTTTGCCGGCGCTTGATTTGCCGGGTATTGCGCTTCGGCTCGATAGCGTGATCGCACAGGTGGATCGGATGCCATTGTGGGTTGATGAAAAATCGGTAGTGACAGCGACGCCGCCGAAAGCACCGTTACGCGTACTGCCAAAAACTCAAAATAAGCAAGCATCTCAAAAAACAGGCAAGTCCGAGTCCAAAGCGGTGGAGGACGAAAGCGATGTCACCTGGAGTATGCGCCTGCAAGACGTTTGGCAAAGTTTTTCTAGCGAAATGTGGGGTGAGGTCAAACAATTGGTTCGTATCCGCAGTGTCGATACGCCAGACGCTCTGCTATTAGCACCTACGCAGTCGTATTTCGCCCGCGAAAACCTCAAATTACGTTTATTGAATGCTCGCTTAGCCTTGCTGTCGAGAAACGAAGCCGTATTTCGGAGCGATATCAATGCTTCACAAGATGCTGTTGCAAAATATTTTGATACGCGAGCGAAGCAGACTCAAACTGTACAGGCATTATTGGTGCAGGTTCAAAGCAGCAATTTGTCCATTGAAATGCCGAACTTATCCGGGAGTTTGAATGCGGTACGTAACTACAAAGTGAAGCCTTAGTGTATGCGAATTTTTATCCGGCTTCTGATCCTCTTCGCGCTTGCTGTTGGTCTCGCGATTGGCGCACGTTTTAATCCAGGAAACGTGGTTCTTTTCTATCCACCATACAGGATAGATTTATCGTTGAATTTGTTTTTGTTTTTACTGGTCGTCGCTTTTGCGTTGATATATTTGACGATGGGAGCGATTGTTACGGCCAGAAAAATGCCTAAAAAAGTGGCTGCATACCGTCAAGGTAAACGTGAGCGTGACGGTAATAAAGCACTGCGAGAAGCAGTTAAAACCTTGTTTGAGGGACGATTCGGCTACGCCGAAAAAGCTGCTATTCGTGCTACTGAGTTGTCCGACAATGCGGGTGTGGCGGCCTTAATTGGGGCTCGTGCGGCACACCATATGAGTCAGTTTGATCGCCGCGACGCATGGCTGGCGGGTATCGAGCAAGATCAAGCTTACAAAGTCGCGCGACTCGTCACATCAACTGAATTGCTTGTGGATCAGCACAAGTCAGAAAAAGCACTAGAAGCTGTTCGGGAATTACATTTGAACGGCAGTCGGCATATCCAGGTGTTACGTTGGGCACTGAAGGCTAATCAACAAGCGCGCAAATGGCCTGAAGTACTGAAATTAGTTCGAACCTTAGATAAACATCATGCGCTGCATCCGGCATTGTCACTCCGGTTGAAAGAATTGGCGTATGAAGATTTGCTGAAAAATCATGGTCACGACGCAGAGTCAATCCGTCGCGTCTGGTATGAAATCCCGGCAAATGACAGAAAATCTGCCTTCGTTGCCTATCAGGCCGCTAATGCGTTTAATGCACGGGGTTTGTTTGATGACGCCCGTGTGATCGTTGAAAAAGCCCTGCAAGAAGAATGGGATGAGCGGCTTCTGCGGGCTTATCGTGATGCTGCGGCCATCGAAGGCTCTGCGGCGTTATTGTCGCAAATTGATCATTGCGAAAAATGGACTCTGGAGCATCCCACTGACCCTGAACTTGCTTTGACTTTAGGTGTTTTATGTTTGCGTCAAAAGTTATGGGGGAAAGCGCAAAGGCATATGGAGCAAGCATTATCTGATGCTATTTCAGCAATTACCGTGCGCGAAGCGAACTTAAAACTGGCACAATTGCACGAAGCTATCGGCCAGCTTGACGAAGCTGCCTATCATTATCGCCAATGTGCGATTGCCACAACACTCTAAAGTGAACCGGCAGTATAACATCCAGTGTCATCGGTTAAACCCAGACACTGGCGCTGTTAATTTTTTATCGAGATAGCTATTCCTGGCAAGGTTAGCGTAAGTTCCCTACTTTAAAGTTCCAGTATTGCAATGCACAATTCGACCCTGAAAGTCGATATAATCTCGCCTGAGAAAAATGAGTACCAATCTATTTACTGAGTGATATTTACTGAGAAAGAGTGACATGAGCTTGAATAACGTTTCCGCAGGTCGTGATGTGCCAAATGATTTCAATGTCGTTATTGAAATTCCTATGAACGCTGATCCGATCAAATATGAAGTGGACAAAGAATCTGGCGCGATTTTCGTTGATCGTTTCATGGGTACTGCCATGCATTATCCGTGCAACTACGGCTATGTGCCGCAAACGATCGCGGGTGATGGTGATCCAGTGGACGTTTTGGTTATTACCCCATTTCCATTGATTCCTGGTGTTGTTGTTCGTTGCCGTCCAATTGGTGTTTTGAAAATGACGGATGAAGGCGGTGAAGATGCCAAGGTATTGGCAGTTCCTGTTGATAAAATTTTGCCAATTTATACACACTGGCAAAAGCCCGAAGATATGAATGAGTTGCGCTTGCGCCAAATTCAACATTTCTTTGAGCACTACAAAGATTTGGAAAAAGGTAAATGGGTTAAAGTTGAAGGCTGGGGTGGTCCAGACGAAGCGAAAAAAGAAATTCTCGACGGTATTGAGAACTTTAAAAAACTGTAATACTGGCTTTTCATTAGCTTCAAAATAAAAAACGCGATCCTGGGATCGCGTTTTTTGTAGCCATTAACGATGAAATTAGCGCAAAAGCGTGCAAATTTCTGAGCCTGTGAGCCTGTAATTGAATTTTTGAAATCAATGTAAAAATTTGGACGCTATAAGAGCCCCGATGGCAACAATTACGGCAATACTGCTTAATAAAAGCAGTGAATTTACGCCTTCTTTTTGTTTTTTTACGCCCTCGGTAGACGACTTGCTCCTGCCTCCTTTTTGCTTGAGTTTTTTGTCTCTCTCCAAAAAACGATACAGTGCTTGTGACATTTCCTCTGTACTTTGATAGCGCAAAGTTAAGTCTTTTTGCATTGCTTTCATCACAATTTTGGATAGTGACTCGGGTATAGATGGGAGTACCTCAGACGGCGATTTTGGTGATTTGTGCGCAATATGATGTAATAATTTGTCAATGACATTGCTTTGAAATGGCTTATTGAGAGTTAGCATTTCATACATAACTGCACCAAGAGAATATACGTCAGTCAGCGCGTTCACCTGCTTGCCCAATGCTTGTTCTGGAGACATGTAGTTTGGCGTTCCAAGAACATTATTGTTGAACAACGTCACGTCATTTGGACGATTTTCGTCTATCAATCGATTGGGCGCACGAGCAATGCCAAAATCAACTACTTTTGGGTGATTATTCGGCAGAATGAAAATATTTCCTGGTTTAATATCACGATGAATCACGCCATTGGTATGAGCGACCGTCAATGCATCAGCAATTTTCTGAATAATGGTCGCCGTTTCAATAATGTCAAAACTTTTACCTGAGGCAAGCAGTTGTCGTAAATCCTGGCCAGGTAGAAATTCCATGGCAATAAAAGTCGTTCCACCTTCGCTGGATGCATCATAGATAGTGACAATGCTTGGGTGCGAGAGTCGTCCTGCGGCGCGAGCTTCGTTGATGAATTGCTGTTCTCTTTGCTTCTTATCACCTGCATTAGGGCTGGAGTTGAGAATTTTGACGGCGACATCGCGGTCGATCACTGGATCATGGCCACGGAACACCGTGCCGTTCGAGCCTACACCCAGTTTCTCAGTGATGTAAAAACGACCGATCCGCTTGTTTATTGGGCTAGGCGGAAGAGGAGTGGTCGCTTTGTTTGTATTATTTTGCATTTCAGAAGAATGCCTTGAACATTGCTAAATTTCAAGTAAACGTCCTCTTTTGTTATGCTTTTTTTATGGGATCACTTTTTTTGATCACTTTTATAAGGCGTATGTTGATGTAATTCATCGATGTATAACTCAATGCCGTTCGTTTCTCTTTGGAGATAGAGGGCAACTGCATCGCTAAATTCAGGGCGCGCTAACAAATGCGCAGACCAGGTTTTTTTTGGTAAAAATCCTCGGGCCATTTTGTGCTCACCTTGGGCGCCACCTTCAAATAGTTTAATTTTCTTCTGTATGCAAAGTTCTATGGCCTGGTAATAGGCAGTTTCAAAATGTAGACAAGGAAATGATTGTATGCAACCCCAATATCTGCCATATAGCCTTTCTTCGTCATGAATGAGAAGTGACGCCGCAATTTTTTTGCCCTCTTTGTAGGCAATAATCAGAGAAATGTTATCCGGCATTTCTTTGCCGATTTTGAGAAAGAATTCGAGACTTAAATAGGGCGACGAATGATGGTTGGCGTAAGTCAAGTCATAGCATTCCGTAAAGAAACGCCAGATATTTTCATCTGCATCGCTGCCAGAAATGTGGCTAAAGGTGATACCTTGCTCGCGCACCTTGCGTCGTTCGGCGCGGATATTTTTGCTTTTTTTGGCTGAAAGCGTCGCTAAGAAATCTTCAAAATCTCGATAATTTTGATTTTCCCAATGGAATTGCACTCCTGTACGCATTAAAAAGCCAGCATCCTCATAGAGTGCAACATCATCTTCCGGAAGAAATAGCGTGTGATTTGAGGAAAAATCCTCTGTTACCGTCATTTCTTTCAGAATATTAATCATCAGCCGTTGAATATTTATGTCGTTTGCTATCGCACGGCACCCTGTGACCGGTGTAAATGGAATCGCCGAGAGTAACTTTGGATAGTAAGAAAACCCATAGCGCTGATAGGCTTCAGCCCATGCCCAATCAAACACATACTCGCCATAGGAATGCATTTTTTGGTAGAGAGGATAGGCACCTACTAGCGTCGAATCATCCCAAAGAGTGATATAGCATGGTTGCCAGCCGCTGATTTTTGAGGCACAACCAGTTTCGTGCAAGGCGTTCAGGAAGGTATAAGACAGAAATGGATTGCGATGTTCTAGTGAATTAAGTAAATTTTCCCATTGTTCCCGCCCAATCTCAGAAAGAGAACTGATGATAGCCATGCGATAATGCTGCTTGATAGATGTTAATTCCATTTTTGATTCAATTCAGATTGCACGATTATGACCATTAAAGTTGCCATCGCCCAGATGAATAGTTCGGTTGGGGACCTGACCGGAAACGCAGCACAAATTTTTGACTACGTCAGCAAAGCCGCCGCGCAAGGTGCTGATATAGTCGTTACTCCAGAGTTGTCATTGGTTGGTTACTCACCTGAAGATTTATTGCTACGTCAGGCTTTTTACGACAAGACACAGTATGCCTTAAATCAACTTGCTGTGCAGTTGGCGGTTTTCCCGGAGGTGTATGTATTGGTTGGGCACCCGGCCGAGACAGATGGAAGGCGGTTCAATGCGGTTTCTGTGATCGTGAATGGCAAGATTATTGCCAGCTATTTTAAGCATAACTTGCCTAACGACATGGTATTTGATGAGGTACGTTATTTTTCTGCTTCGTCGACACCAGTAGTTTTTAACGTAAAAGGTGTGAGTTTTGGTGTGAATATTTGTGAAGACACCTGGTTTAAAGAGGCTCCACTAGCAGCGAAAAATGCTGGCGCTCAAGTTTTATTGGTACCAAACGGCTCGCCATTTCACATGCGCAAGCAGCATCAACGCATCGAGGTTATGCGTGATAATGTCACTTCAGCTGGCATGTCATTGGTGTATGCGAATCTTGTCGGTGGCCAGGATGAATTGATTTTCGATGGCAATTCTTTTGTGCTGGATACAAATGGCGCCCTGGTTGCACAACTCAAGCACTGTGAGACTGACCTGCAACTCATTGAGTTCGAAGGCGCGCAGCCGCAGCCAGGCAAGGTTGTTCCTACTGAATCAATTGAGGCACAGATTTATCAGGCGTTGGTATTAGGCGTTCGTGATTATGTGACTAAAAATGGGTTTCCTGGTGTATTGCTGGGATTGTCGGGTGGCGTTGATTCAGCATTAACACTGGCGATTGCAGTCGATGCCTTGGGTGCTGATAAGGTGCGTGCGGTGATGATGCCATCCCCTTATACTGCCGATATTTCCTTGTTTGATTCACGCGATATGGTGCAGAGAATCGGCGTTCGCTACGATGAGTTATCCATTGCAGCCTGTTTCGATGCTTTCCGTGCTACCTTAAGCAATGAGTTTGCGGGCTTAAAAGAAGACACAACTGAAGAAAATATTCAGGCGCGGATTCGCGGGACGCTCTTAATGGCTATGTCAAATAAGTATGGGTCCATTGTCTTAACGACTGGCAATAAGAGTGAGATGGCAGTCGGTTACTGCACTTTGTATGGCGATATGGCGGGTGGTTTTGCCGTTATCAAAGATATTGCAAAAACGCTGGTGTATCGCTTATGTGCCTATCGAAACAGTATTTCTGATGTGATTCCTGACCGTATATTGACGCGGGCACCGTCTGCAGAGCTTCGACCAGATCAGAAGGATCAGGATTCCTTGCCACCATATGAGATTTTGGATGCCATCATGCAGCTGTACATGGAAGAAAATAAATCTCGTGCCGACATCGTCGCGGCAGGTTACAGTGAAGAGGATGTTGAAAGAATTACGCGTTTGATTAAAATTAACGAATACAAACGACGTCAGGCACCGATTGGTATTCGCATTACGCATAGGGCTTTCGGTCGTGACTGGCGTTATCCAGTGACATCGAAATTTAGAGATTAAATGAGGGAGAAGATGATGAAACAAATTACAGCGGTAATTAAGCCATTCAAGTTAGATGAAGTCAGAGAGGCGTTGGCAGACGTCAATGTAACGGGTCTGACGGTGACCGAGGTGAAGGGTTTTGGTCGTCAAAAAGGACATACCGAGCTCTACCGCGGCGCAGAATATGTCGTCGATTTTTTACCAAAAATCAAAGTGGAAGTAGTCGTCGACGATAATATCTGTGATCATGTAGTGGATGCGATTATCAAAGCGGCGCACACTGGCAAAATTGGTGATGGAAAAATATTTGTACAAAACGTAGAGCAGGTGATTCGTATCCGCACTGGAGAGACTGGTTCTGAAGCAGTCTAGTGACAGTTAATAGTGCTTTTTGAAAAGGCCAATATGGGCTTTCTGATCAGGTTTTTAGTTATTCTGTTCTCGTTAATATCGCCTATCGCTAGTGCGGAAAATGGTGTTTCAGAACATAAAATTTTGATTGGACAGTCGGCCGCTTTTTCCGGGCCGGCGGCGCAGCTGGGTATTCAACTGAACCTTGGTGCTAAAGCCTATTTTGATCATGTCAATGCGATTGGTGGTGTGTTTGGACGGAAAATAGAAATTGTCCAGCACGATGACAAATACGAGGCTGACCTTGCGGCTGTGAATACCAGACTTTTGATCGAGTCGGAAAATGTATTTGCCTTGTTTGCTTATGTTGGTACGCCTACCAGTAATGCCGCCTTGCCAATTTTTACTAAAGCTAAAGTCCCTTTTTTTGCACCGTTTAGCGGTGCGCAAAGTTTAAGAGAGCCATTCAATAAACTGATCTTTAATGTACGTGCCGGTTACAACGATGAAACTGAGCATCTGGTCGATCGTCTGGTCAATACTGGGCAGAAAAGTATTGGTGTGTTTTATCAGAATGATGCTTACGGTAAGGCAGGTCTTGTTGGTGTTGAGCGCGCTTTAAAAAAGCTCAATTTACCTATTATTGAGACCGCAACCGTCGAGCGTAATAGCATTGATGTAAATAAGGCCGTCGACCGAATGATGGCAAAAAAACCGGAAGTTATTATTCAAATCAGCGCTTATTCATCATGTGCTGCGTTCATCAAGGCAATGCATCGTCGTGGCTATAACGGTCAGTTTTATAATCTTTCTTTCGTTGGTAGTCAGGCCCTATCTGATGCGCTTGCCTCTGAAGGTTCGGGTGTAGTGATCTCCCAAGTCATGCCGTTTCCATGGTCGAGTGCTAATTCGCCGATCGTGGGTGAATACATTAAAGTCATGAAAAAAGCGGGGATCAAAGACTTAAACTTCTCTAGTCTTGAGGGGTATATTGATGCCAGAATTTTTGTTGAAGGATTGCGTAGGGCCGGCCAAAATTTAACCAGAGAGCGATTTATCGCCGCGCTGGAAACGATCAATATGCAAAATTATGATGGCGGCGGATTTGATGTTAATTTTTCACCATCCAATCATAATGGATCAAAATATATTGATATGACGATGATCAGTAAGGACGGAAAGTTTAAAGACTGAGCGAAATCGATCTGAACAAAACCGAATTGAACGTCAACTTTTCAAACACAAATAGGAATTTTTCGTTGTTGTCCGGTAGTAATATCGGCCTTCGAATGTGTTAAAAGTCAGGAAGCTTTGAGTAAAACAATTAAAGCGCCAGAACCGCCATCCGCAGCAGTAGCCTGGCTAAATGCGAGCACTTCATCTTTTTGAATTAGCCAATTTCGCACTTTCTGTTTTAAGACGGGTTCTTTATTGATTGAGCCCAGACCTTTGCCATGAATGATCCGTACGCAGCGAACTCCATTACGCTCGCACTTTCTGAGAAATTCGCCAAGACTATCCCGAGCCTGATCGCGCCGCATGCCATGCAAATCAAGCTGTGCCTGAATAACCCAGTGTCCTTTTCGGAGTTTGCGCACCACATCTGCACCGACACCGATGCGTGTGTAACTGAGGTCGCCATCCGTTTCTAACAAAGAATCAGCATCGAATTCGTCTGACAGTGATTCTTGCAACGCAGATTTTTCATCTGCAAGGTGTTGAAATGGAATTGGTTCTGGGCGCGCAGGAATGGTTTGATGTTTGCTGGCGCTTTTAATCGGCGCAATGTCGCCTATGCTGGAGCGAAAGATATTGGCTTCTACTGCTGCTTTTCTCTCTCGTTCCAGGCGTTCAGCTTGTTCGCGTTGCTGCTGTTCTTGCTGCTTTTTTAATTGCTGCCCCAACGATTTGAGGTCAGCAAAATTTTTCATTGAAGACATCGTCAGGCCAGAATTATTCTTCAAGGTAACGTTGTGCATCCAAGGCAGCCATGCAGCCGGTACCGGCACTAGTAATCGCTTGACGGTAGACGTGATCTTGCACGTCACCAGCTGCAAAGACGCCAGGTACGCTGGTGGCAGTTGACATGCCTTCAGTGCCAGTGCGAGTTTTGATATAGCCATTGTGCATGGTCAACTGGCCTTCAAAAATGCTGGTGTTAGGCTTATGACCAATCGCAATAAACACACCGTGTAAAGAAATTGGCGTCACCACACCGTCGTCTGACTTAATGTTGATGCCTGTTACACCAGAATTGTCACCGGTCACTTCGTCGAGTGTGTGGTTCCATTTGATTTCTACCTTGCCTTCGGCGACTTTAGCCATCAATCTGTCAATCAGGATTGCTTCGGCGCGGAATTTGTCGCGGCGATGGATCACAGTAACCTTGCTGGCAATATTGGACAAGTACAATGCTTCCTCAACTGCGGTGTTGCCACCGCCGACCACCGCAACTTCTTTACCGCGATAGAAAAAGCCGTCGCAAGTAGCACAAGCCGAGACGCCCTTGCCCATGAACGCTTGCTCAGATGGCAGTCCGAGATATTGCGCAGACGCGCCAGTAGCAATAATCAACGAGTCACAGGTATATTCACCTTGGTCGCCAATGAGACGAATTGGTTTTTCATCTAATTTGGTCGTGTGGATATAATCAAAAATAATTTCCGTATTGAAACGTTCTGCGTGCTGCAGGAAACGTTGCATCAATTCTGGGCCTTTCACACCCAATGGATCTGCGGGCCAGTTTTCTACATCGGTTGTGGTCATCAATTGACCGCCTTGTTCAACACCGGTAATCAGAACCGGATTGAGATTTGCGCGCGCAGCGTAGATTGCTGCAGAGTAGCCTGCGGGGCCAGAACCAAGAATGAGTACGCGAGCATGTTTGGAGGTAGACATAGGTTGACCTGCATAAAAAGTTGAACGGGAGGCAAATCGACATTTTTAACACCGATAAGCACTTTAAGAATCGCTTGCAGATGGTGTCTAAGCGAAAAAAATCAAGCAGTAACAATGTACCGGCAGGCCGTTTTTGTGGCATTGCAGCACGTTAAATATGCACTAAACTACGATATAGCCTTTTTTTTCTTACTTTTTACTCATCTTTTGTTCATTAAAGCGAACACAGGGGTAAATTATAGTCTATCCCTAAAAGCTTGGCAGGGCGCACTAAGTTTGGCGAGTGCCCTCTAACATGCTATCGTGTCAGACTTTGGTTGTCTGGATGAACATTTTCCTGATTTATGACTACAAGTAACGAAGCCTATACCCGCAACAACAAAGCGCCGCCACCGCCATTGCCAAACAAAATGGTCGTGTTATTGATGGAGGCACGCTGGATCTTGTTCGCCGCATTAAGTATTTGCCTCATTTTGGTTTTGATCACGTATTCAAAGGCGGATCCGGGCTGGTCACAATCAAGTGTCGTTCCGAAAATCCATAATATTGGTGGTCGATTTGGCGCTTGGCTGGCCGATGTTTTGCTTTACGTTTTCGGTTTTTCAACTTGGTGGTGGTGTGTTGCTGGCCTTAAGCAGGTATGGCAGGCCTATCGTAAGCTGGCAAATCGTTATCTGGTATCTGCCGAACCTGAGCCCGAAGTCACACAAACCGAACTTATCATCCAAAAACTCGGTTTCGCCATGCTGTTGACCGGTAGCATGGGGATTGAATATTTACGAATGTACTCCCTGCGTATCCCGTTGCCCTTGGCGCCAGGTGGCGTTTTAGGCGATTTGATTGGCCGCGCCGCATTCACTGCGCTCGGATTTACCGGCGCTACTTTGGTCTTATTGCTGGTCATGGCGCTAGGGCTCAGTTTGTATTTCCAAGTGTCGTGGCTCACTATTGCTGAAAAAATTGGTACCGGCGTTGAGAGTGTTTTTATTTTTATCACGAATAAGTATTCGGCCGCTGAGGATCGCCGTCTTGGTCAGACTGCAGCCGTAAAACGTGAAGAAGTGGTGGTTCAAGAGCGAGCAAAAATCGTCGAAGCGGCACCTATCCGCATTGAGCCGCAGGTGGTCGCAGTACAGCGTTCTGAGCGGGTAGAAAAAGAGAAGCAGGTATCCTTGTTTAATGAACTGCCGGATACTAATTTGCCACCATTGAACTTGCTTGACGATGCGCCGCCAGTACAAGAAACCGTCAGTATTCAAACACTGGAATTTACCAGCCGTTTAATTGAGAAAAAATTGTCCGACTTTGGTGTTGATGCTAAGGTTGTCGCAGCGTACCCAGGCCCTGTCGTCACTCGTTATGAAATTGAACCAGCGACTGGCGTCAAGGGTAGCCAGATTGTAAATTTGGCACGTGACTTAGCGCGTTCCCTATCGTTGACGTCTATCCGCGTTGTCGAGACGATTCCGGGTAAAAATTATATGGGTTTGGAATTACCGAACCCGAAACGGCAGATCGTGCGTTTGACCGAAATTCTCGGTTCCAAGCTCTACAATGATGGACTGTCGAGTCTGACAATTGCCCTCGGTAAGGATATCGCTGGCAATCCTGTGACAGCCGATTTGGCTAAAATGCCGCATTTGTTGGTCGCAGGTACCACCGGTTCGGGTAAATCTGTTGGTATTAATGCGACGATTTTATCCTTACTGTACAAGTCAGACCCAAACGATGTGCGGATGATTTTAATTGACCCTAAAATGCTAGAAATGTCTGTCTATGAAGGCATCCCACATTTGTTGGCACCTGTAGTTACGGATATGCGTCAGGCAGGGCATGCTCTGAACTGGGCAGTGTCCGAGATGGAGCGGCGTTATAAATTGATGTCCAAGTTAGGCGTACGAAATCTCGCTGGCTATAACGTCAAAATTGCCGAAGCCATCAAAAAAGAACAGCTTATACCCAACCCATTTAGCTTGACACCCGACGCACCTGAGCCGCTGGATAAACTGCCGACCATCGTGATTATTATCGATGAATTGGCAGATTTGATGATGGTGGTTGGTAAAAAGGTTGAAGAGTTGATTGCCCGGATCGCGCAAAAAGCGCGTGCTGCTGGCATTCATTTGATTTTGGCGACGCAACGTCCTTCTGTTGACGTGATCACAGGCTTGATTAAGGCAAATATTCCGACGCGTATCGCGTTTCAGGTGAGTAGTAAGATTGATTCGCGCACGATTCTTGACCAAATGGGGGCTGAAGCCCTGCTTGGTATGGGTGATATGCTCTATATGCCACCAGGTACCGGCCTGCCAGTACGGGTGCACGGTGCCTTTGTTTCAGATGAAGAAGTGCATCGTGTCGTTGAGTATTTGAAAGCACAAGGCGAACCCAATTATATTGAAGGCATTCTGGAAGGTGGCAGCTTGGAAGAGGGCGGCGAAGCTGGTGCTGCAACCGAAGGTGTGGGTGGTGGTGAAGCCGATGCTTTATATGATCAGGCGGTAGCGATTGTATTAAAGAATCGCCGTGCTTCAATTTCGTTGGTGCAGAGACATCTACGGATTGGTTACAATCGCGCCGCACGTTTGTTGGAACAAATGGAGCAAAGTGGGGTCGTATCTACCATGCAGTCCAATGGTAACCGGGAAATTTTGGTGCCTGTTGGCAATGCTGAATAAACGCTGATTATTTAATCTTCAGTATCCAGCATTTTGTCCCGACTGCTTGGAGACGAGTCTCAATCAAATAGGAATTATAGTGAACAAGCAAAGTATATTCTGTCGTCATTTAGCGGCCTGTCTGGTCGCAGCAAGTGCACTGGTCGTCTTTTCTACGAGCGCCCATGCATCGGCAGTCGAACAATTTAAATCATTCATTAACAATTCAAAAAGTGCTAAAGGGGCCTTTACGCAGCAGCAGGTGAAAGTGGTTGATGGCGTGCCTAAGATTACAAAAACTTCCAGCGGATACTTTGTGTTTTTGCGTCCTGGTAAGTTTATTTGGGCGTATCAAAAGCCCTATGAGCAACTGCTGCAAGCCGATGGTGAGAAACTCTATATCTATGATAAAGATTTAAATCAACTGACTATCAAAGAGTTAGGCAATGCGCTGGGCTCCAGTCCGGCTGCAATCTTGTTTGCTGGTGCAGGTACGGCTGATTTAGAAAAGAATTTCACTCTGAAAGACGTTGCTGACAAGCAAGGTCTGGAATGGTTGGAAGCAACAGCTAAAGAAAAAGACAGCCAATTTGAGCATATCGGTATTGGAATGAAAGACGGCGTTCCCTACGCTCTGGAATTGCGCGATAGCTTCGGTCAGGCATCCTTGATCACCTTAAAGAATCTGGAAAAAAATCCAGCCATCAAAGCTGAACAGTTCAAATTTATCACCCCGGCCGGGGCTGATGTGTTTCGTCAATAAATGAATAAAGCATACCCGATCAGTCATCAACAAACACCATTGGCTGAGCGCATGCGCCCGGCTACTTTGCAAGAGGTTATTGGGCAGCAACATTTGCTCGGTGAGGGAAAACCTTTACGCCTGGCTTTTGCTTCTGGTGAGCCGCATTCGATGATTTTGTGGGGGCCGCCAGGTGTCGGTAAAACGACTTTGGCACGTTTAATGGCAGATGCGTTTCAATGCGAATTTATCGCGTTGTCAGCCGTGCTGTCAGGCATTAAAGACATCCGTGAAGCTGTTGAGCGGGCGCAAATCGTGCAAGCTAATTCACGTCGTCGGACCATTTTATTTGTCGATGAGGTGCATCGCTTCAACAAGAGTCAGCAAGATGCGTTTCTGCCGCATGTTGAGAGCGGTTTATTTACCTTTATTGGGGCAACGACAGAAAATCCGTCATTCGAAGTCAACAGCGCCTTATTGTCTCGTGCTGCTGTGTATGTATTAAAGTCCTTGACGGAGGATGATCTGGCAGCAATGGTAGATCGTGCTTGCGAACGCGAACTGGGTGGTTTGCAATTGACACCTGAAGCTAGATCAAGCCTGGTTGCCAGTGCCGACGGTGATGGACGCAAATTACTCAATAATCTCGATATTGTGGCACACGCTGCCAATGCCAAGCAAGTTGTTCTGGTCGACGCGTTGTTGCTAACAGAATGCCTGGGTGATGCATTACGACGCTTTGATAAAGGTGGCGATGCATTTTATGATCAGATTTCAGCATTGCATAAATCGGTGCGCGGTTCCAGTCCCGATGGCGCATTGTATTGGCTCGTGAGGATGTTGGATGGCGGTGCTGATCCGCGTTATCTGGCGCGGCGCATTGTCCGGATGGCGGCAGAAGATATTGGTCTCGCCGATCCACGCGCATTGCGCATTACGTTGGATGCCGCAGAAACTTATGAACGTCTGGGGTCGCCAGAAGGCGAGCTGGCGCTGGCAGAAGCTGTGGTGTATCTGGCCTGTGCGGCAAAATCAAACGCAGTGTACAAGGCCTATAACGAAGTGCGTGCCTTGATCGCCAAAGATAAATCGCGCGTGGTGCCAGAGCATTTACGCAATGCGCCGACCAAATTAATGAAAGAACTGGGTTACGGCAAATTGTACCGCTATGCCCATGATGAACCTGACGCCTATGCCGCCGGGGAAACCTATTTACCCGAAGGTCTGGAACATCATTCATGGTATCGCCCGGTACCACGTGGCATGGAAATTAAAATCGGCGAAAAACTAGCATTTTTGCGGCAATTGGATAAAGATGCTTCTAAAACGTAGATGCCTCTAAAACGTAAATTATTGCTATAAAAATAATTTTTAAGCAAACATTCCGCTTTAAATTTAGGGGAAATCGGTCAGGCTTGTTACAATAGACGATTGGCTCCATTTCAAAAACCTGGCATTAAATTACTATGATAGACATTCAACTCCTACGCAAAGATATTGATAGCGTTGCGGCGCGTTTAGCGACTCGCAAATTTCAATTAGACGTGGCTAGCTTTAATACGCTGGAAGCAGAGCGCAAACAGATCCAGTCTCGTACTGAAGAATTACAAGGCAAACGCAATACCTTGTCCAAGCAAATCGGCATGCTTAAAGGCAAAGGCGAGGACGCGTCCGCAGTGATGGCCGAAGTCGGCGGTATTGGCGATGAGTTAAAAGCGTCTGAAGTGCGCTTGGCCGAAGTGCAGCAAAGCATGACTGCATTTTTGCAGGCGATTCCGAACCTTCCACACGAATCGGTGACGGTTGGCAAAGACGAGTCCGACAATGTTGAAGTGCGTAAAGTTGGTACGCCACGCAGTTTTGATTTTGACGTCAAAGATCATGTTGATATCGGCGCGGCTTTGGGCTTAGATTTTGATACGGCAGTCAAGCTGACCGGTTCACGTTTTTCAGTCATGAAAGGCGGCATGGCACGTTTGCATCGTGCATTAGCGCAATTCATGCTCGACACACAAACATTAGAAAATGGCTATACCGAGGTCTATACGCCGTACATGGTGAATGCAGATTCGATGCGCGGCACCGGTCAATTGCCTAAGTTCGAAGAAGATTTGTTTGCCGTAAAAAAAGGCGGACAAGAAGGTGAGGGCGAAACCCTGTACCTGATCCCCACTTCAGAAGTAACCTTGACTAACACCGTACGCGACGAAATTGTCCCTGCTGACGCTTTGCCAATTAAGATGACAGCACATACGCCATGTTTCCGTTCTGAAGCGGGCAGCTATGGCCGCGATACACGCGGCATGATACGTCAACACCAATTTGATAAAGTTGAAATGGTACAGATCGTTCATCCTGACCATTCGATGGCTGCATTGGATGAAATGGTGGGACACGCAGAATCGGTATTAAAAAAATTGGCGTTGCCTTACCGCGTCGTCAGCTTGTGTACTGGTGATATGGGTTTTGGCTCTGCTAAAACTTTTGATCTGGAAGTCTGGCTGCCAGCACAAAATACTTATCGTGAAATTTCGTCGATCTCAAATATGGAAGCATTTCAGGCGCGTCGTATGCAAGCCCGTTTCCGTAATGCGCAGGGCAAGCCAGAAATGGTGCACACCTTGAACGGTTCTGGATTAGCAGTGGGCCGGACCTTGGTGGCCGTCTTGGAGAACTACCAGCAAGCTGATGGCTCTGTGATCATTCCTGCTGCTTTGCGGCCGTACATGGGTGGAATAGAAGTGCTGCAACCAGCAGCTTAAATTCATAAAATCGCTTGCGAAAAGTAAGCGACAACCCAGAAAAAAATCCCGCAAAATGACAATAATGCGGGATTTTTTTATCTAATGACGCTGGATTCATTCTCCGCACGCCGGTCGACAAATAAGCTGTTGCCATGAATTTTTTTGGCTTGTTTTTTTGCATCTGACGCTGCGATAGAAATTTGATGATGCGAGTAAAATTTATTCAAGCTCGATTTCACCACGCCAAGTGATAGCGAAACCAACGGGTAAAACACTTTTTTCCCTTGTCGGTCTTCGCTTAGATAACCGCCGCGCTCACGATCTTCATTACTATAAAAGTAGTGAATTTCTTTTTCAAAAGTCAGTAGGATATCTTTGCAGCGCTGCTCCCAATCCTCGCTGCGAAACAAAATAATAAAATCATCACCGCCAATATGGCCAATAAAATCAAGTTGTGGATCACAATGCTGCTTCAGAATTTCACTCGTCAATTGAATGATATCGTCACCGCGACGATAACCATACACATCATTAAATGGTTTGAAATGGTCGAGGTCGCAATAGCAGGCGCTAAAGTCATGTCTCTTTTCGAGTAAGTCTTCGATGTGTTGATTGATCGGCACATTGCCTGGCAACTGCGTTAGCGGGTTCGCATAACGTGCAGCGGTAATTTGCATTTGCGTAATCTCACGCATCAAATCGGGGCCTGTACAAATGCCAAGATATTGCCCCTGATCGGTGATGATAATACCGTTGATCAGGTGGTCAGGATTGGTCTCTACGATGATGTGACTGACATCTTGCATACTGGTGTTTTTATCGACAACAACAGCATGCGCATCCATAAATTCTTTACACGATTTTTTGCCATAAAGTTCGCGCTGATACGG
This sequence comes from Undibacterium sp. SXout20W, assembly GCF_049340285.1. Classification (NCBI taxonomy): domain Bacteria; kingdom Pseudomonadati; phylum Pseudomonadota; class Betaproteobacteria; order Burkholderiales; family Oxalobacteraceae; genus Undibacterium; species Undibacterium sp. SXout20W. Next base: position 41,055 of record NZ_JBMPPH010000012.1, read on the forward strand.
ACGCGCAAAGCGTTCAATCATCTGATAACGATTGATGATACCAATCGGTGTGCCGTTATCAACGACCGGAAGAAATTGTAATTTTGGATTTTGCAAAAAAATTTCGTCAACCTGGTTATTCACCATCTTCGAAGGAATGGTTGGCGATGTTTTAAGAATTTTTTCGATGGCAATTGTTTGCTCAAAATTCGATGAATTCTTCCGCATCGAATGCGCATTATGTGCCGTCAATACTTTGGCAACTTCGGCGGAAATAGCCCTTGTTGGGGTCGGATGTGGCCGCGCAATATGGTATCCCTGACCGCACGCTACACCAAGATCTCGCACAGTCAATAACTCGGCCTGGGTTTCTATCCCTTCAGCAATGACTCGCGTGCCTGATTTTTCGGCAATACACTGAATCGAGCGTACAAATTGGGCCTTGACCTGATCATGGTCGATGCCCTGTATAAAGTGCATGTCAATTTTGACGTATTCAGGTTTTAGTTCAGACCATAAGCGCAGACTGGAAAAGCCTTCACCAAGATCATCAATGGCAATTTCAAAGCCCATCTCACGGTAATGAAACACGGCGTCGCATAACAAACCATAATCATGAGTCGGTTGGTACTCAGTCAGTTCAATGATCACCCGTTCAGGATTGATACCGAGTTCATGGATGTAGTCCAGCGTTTCGCCATAGCGAACATCGCGTTGGATTAAACATTCCGGGCTCACATTGAGAAATAATTTGCCAGGTAACTTTTGCGCTGCAAATTGTTCAAGCACCACGCGCCGACATAAATGCTCAACGGTCACCGTCAGATCATTCTCAGACGCTGCTTTGAATAAATTGATAGGGGAGTGCAGCGGACTGTCCGATGGCCCACGGATGAGGCCTTCGTAGCCGAGGATATCGCCATTTTGCATTTCGACAATCGGCTGAAAACGCGCGGTCAGCATGCGTTGTTCAATGATACGCTGTAGCTGCGACAGCACCGTATTCACTCCCGCATCATTGGCAGCGGAAATACTTTGGTGATCGTCACCTGTGTGGGGTTGATTGAAATCGGGCATAAGATTTGCCGCTAGTACACTATCCATTGAAGCCATTCCTAAAATACAAAAAGCCGCGCTTCATAGGTAATGGAGGGCGGAAATAAGATGCTACTTGGAAATATAGTTAAAAAATGTTACATCTTGATGTCAAAGTTGATGTATAGAAAGATTTAATTTGTATCTCCGGTGAACCCCTGCAAAGCCAACTACGGTCAACTTTTGCCCCATCAATGAAAACTGACCGGCGAAAATCTTGGCATGCTAGGAAACAATAGATTTCTTTGCTATAATCGACGGCTTCGTTTTACACGAACAACCAAAGCCGGAGAGGTGGCAGAGTGGTTGAATGTACCTGACTCGAAATCAGGCGTACTGTAACAGGTATCGGGGGTTCGAATCCCCCCCTCTCCGCCATGAACATGTATTTAGCAGTACGTAACAGCACTTAAAGTCGCCCTTCTAGCTATAGAACGGCGACTTTTTTGTTCTCTATGCTCCGTAGTGGTGTATTTACTTCCGCATCTTTAGCATCCATACTTGGTTGCATGGAAGTACAAACAACACCGCGATGGATGCAAAATGCCCAAACTAGCGACTCCACTGACCGATATTCAGTGCCGTACTGCCAAGCCAAAAGAGAAAATTTATACAATCGCTGATGGTCAGGGCATGTATCTTGAGATTTTCCCTTCCGGTGCGAAGAAATGGCGCATGGCTTATCGACAAGCCAATGGGAAAACCAATCGTCTGACATTCGGTAGTTATCCTGAAGTGACACTTTTAGATGCTAGAGCCAAACGACTTGAAGCACGGAAATTACTTATTATTGGCACAGACCCTGCAATTCATCGCGACCAAATCAAACAACTGTCAACAGATGCCGCGCTAAATACATTTGAAAAAATCGCGCGCGAATGGCATAACACACGATTGCCTGCATGGAGTGCATCAACTGCTAGGGAGACTATCAATCGACTGGAAAAAGACATATTTCCAGAAATTGGTAAGCTGCCAATTGGCAGTATTACACATCAACAAATGATTGCCGCTTTGCGCAAAATTGAACAGCGGGGAGCAGGCGAAGTTGCTCATCGTTTGAAAGCAACCTGTGCACGTGTATTTAGTTATGCAAATCAACACGGTATTGATAATCGAAATCCGGCGGCAGACTTAAAAGAAGTATTGAAGCCAATTAAAAGTAAGCATTTCGCGGCAATCTCACCGGATGATTTACCTGCGTTCCTGAATGCGTTAAAAGAGAATAACGCGAGACTTTATTTGCCAACTCGCTTTGCAATACGCCTAATGCTGTTGATATTTGTTCGTAGTAGTGAGCTACGTACTACCCCTTGGAGCGAAATTAATCTTGAAGCAGGTGAGTGGGTAATCCCTTGGCAACGCATGAAGCGCGGCAAACTCACCATGAATCCTGACACCACTGACCATCATGTTTGCTTATCTCGTCAAGCATTGGAGTTATTGCGCGAACTGCATAAATTTACTGGTGGTAGTAAATACATTTTGCCCAACCAACGTGACCATGAGCAGCCTATGAGCGGCGATGCAATGCGCATGGCAATCAATCGAATGGGCTATGAAGGTTTGATGACCACACATGGTTTCCGCGCACTTGCAATGACCACGCTCAAGGAAAAATTGGGATATCAGCATGATATTGTGGACAGACAGTTAGCCCACGCTCACAAAGATAAAATTGCTAGTGCTTATGATAGAGCACAGTTTTTAGAGGCCAGAAAAGCAATGATGCAACATTGGGCAGATTACTTGGATGAAGTGGCAGCGGGTAAGGTAGTAGAAGTAAATTTCAACAAATCGGCAGCATAACCAACAACAAGGCGACCAAATGAACACGACTAATCAAGAATCTTTAGGCAGTGATGCAGTGTTACAACAAAAAATTGCTCAACTTTCCGCTTTGTCGCACGTATTGAGTGATGAAGATTCGGACTGGACAGACTTAATTAAAAGGCCACTTCGTGAACTTAAGGCAACTCTGGGTGCCGAGATTGCAGCATATTCAACCCTTTGATTATTATTGAATTATTAGGCTAAAAGGATTTAATTCGTATCCATTTAGTGGCAACTTATTAGTATTAATGGCGTATCTGAAAGATAGTCTTAGATTCTAAATGGTAGCTGGTAGATACACTTTTAATCCTTTAAATTCAATGACTTACAAAATATATTTCGAAAAATACATTGATAGAAAAAAATTAAATGTTAAAGTCTCGTTATGGAAGTTTATGTACTTGAAACTTCCGTAAAGTAGAAAAGGTGAAGCCACCAATACTCCTAATATTGATGGCTTCGGGTTCATTTTAATAACTACCGCGACAGCAGCACAAAATGAAATGTGGATAAGCCATAAGGCCTTTTCACGTCCCTGAGCATAACAGATACTTTTTTACGCGTCTATTACGCTTAAATCTTGTGCTGCCTTTTACCAGAGAGGCAAAACATGTCAATGCATCAACTTGTAGCATTAATCAAAATCGCCAAAGTCAGTGAAATGACAGGCTTTGAAAAAACGTTCATTTATAACGAAATGGCCGCTGGCCGCTTCCCACGCAGCATAAGTGTCGGAAGTAAGGCCGTGCGCTGGGTAAGCACCGAAATTGACCAGTGGATTAACGAACAGATTGCATCCCGCGATTCAGGGATGAAATCATGAGCAATCAACCATCCAGCATTTCACCAATGGCCGATGTAATCACGTCCAATATCATCGGTCAAGAAACGGCGACGATGTTTTTAGCGACTGTTCAAAGTCATTTCGCTGACCCAGATACTTTATATTCTGAATTTAAATTTCTCATTCCAGAAATCACCGATATAAAAACGCTGTCCACGATACGCGGGTTTTGCCGTGCAATTCAGAAGCATATCGAAGTGAGATAGCCATGAGCATTGAAACCTTACTTCAAGCTTTGGACAAAGTTAAAAAAACTGGTGTGGATAAATGGCAAGCATGTTGTCCAGCGCACGATGACAAGTCGCCTTCTTTGGTAATTCGTGAATTAGAAGATGGGCGCGTAATTTTGCATTGTTTTGCGCTCTGTTCTGCCGTTGAAATTTTGGATGCAATCGGATTGGATTTTAGTGCTTTATATCCACCAAAGCCGACTAATCATCACTATCCATTAATTAAGAAGCGTTGGAACTCAAGCGATGTTTTGAATGGACTGGCCTTTGAAATTCTAGTTGCATATAACTGTTCAACCGTCATGGCTTCAGGTGAATACTTAAGTGAAATTGACCATGCGCGCTTACTGTTATGCGCTTCCAGATTGCAGGCCGGATTAAGGATATTAAATGCTAACTACAACTGAACGTGGTGCTTTGCAGCTTGATTCAATTTCTGAGAAATCTCTTAATCGTAAAGTCGATATTTTGTGTGGTTCAACAATAAAACCAGTTGCAATTACATGGCTTTGGTTTAACTGGATTCCAAGTGGCAAGCTTACAATTTTGGCTGGTGCGGCGGGTACAGGGAAAACTACATTAGCTTTGGGATTGGCTGCAGTTTTGACTTCCGGCGGGAAATGGCCTGATGAAACATCATGTGCAAAGCGAGGAAATGTTTTGATATGGTCGAGCGAAGATAATCCAGAAGATACGCTTGTGCCCCGTCTAATTGCGTCTGGTGCTGATTTGAATAAAATCTTTTTTATCAACGGTATTACGGAAAATGGGGAAAAGTTTCCGTTTGACCCTGCACAAGATATTTCATCATTAAAGATTGCTGTTGCCGAAATTGGCGGTGTTTCGTTATTGATTGTTGACCCAATCGTTTCCGCTGTTGCTGGCGATATGCACCGCGCTAATGATGTGCGCCGGAGTTTACAGGCACTGGTTGATTTTGCGTCCGAAAACCAATGCGCTGTTATCGGAATTACTCACTTTGCCAAGGGTGGTGCAGGAAAGTCGCCACAAGACCGCGTAATAGGCTCTCAGGCGTTTGGCGCACTTGCTCGCATGGTGTTGGTTACAGCTAAAGAGGAGGACAGCGAGAAACGTGTTTTAGCCCGAGCAAAATCTAACATCGCACCTGACAACGGCGGCGTTGCTTATAACATTGCGCTGAAAACGATTGATGGCGGCATTGAAACAACATGCGTAATGTGGGCTGGAAAAATCGAAGGCACTGCGCGTGAAATCCTTGGTGACGTTGAAATTACCGATGGTGAAGATGGTAGCGAAAAACAAGATGCTGAACAGTTTCTAAAGGATTTACTTGCAGGTGGTGCATTACCTACTAAGCAGGTCAAGGCTGATGCGGATGGAGCTGGTTACGCATGGGCAACTATCCGACGCGCTCAAAAATCACTTGGAATTATTGCTTTCAAAGGTGGAATGAATGTTGGGTGGAGTTGGGAACTTTCTGAGCAAAATTACCGAAGGTGCTCAAAAAATCCCGAAGATGCTCATATAAAAAGTGTGAGCATCTTCGATAAAAATGAGCACCTTCGCACGAAAAGCAACACATTCAACGAACCAACGGAAGTAATTTTATGACAACGCAAAGTCTGATTAACGAGTGCTTAGAGGCTGGCGTTTCTATCCAGTTGGACGGTATAAATATCAAATTACGTGGTGCACCGGAAGCAGTTAAATCTTTGTCGAATAAGTTACGACCACATAAAGCTGAGCTTTTGGATTATCTCAGCGAAGGTGAGTACACCCCATATGTCTGTGGAATTACTTCTGCCCATGTGACTGAACTGCACACGCTCATTCAACGATTCTCAACGCTTTACAACTTTACGGAAGAAGCCACGCAACAAATTATTCAAGCTGCAAAGTGTCAAGCATTGGCAGCCGTACCAGAGTCAATCCGGTACTTTCAAAATGAAATCCAGAATCACTCTAAATTAAGGAATTAAATTATGTCATTCAATAACGTCTACAACAGCAACAACGCTTCTGACCTAATTGGTCAGCAATGGGACAGCCAGCTTCAACAAGCAGCACTTGATGAAGCCGATAACCAAAGAGCATCAGCATCGCTGGAGGGTGTTAAAAACGCACTCAGCGACCATTTCGATGAAGATACAGCCATTAAATCAGATGTAGACCTGAATGAAAATGGAAAGAAATCACGCCGCATTGCGTTAATCAAAAAAACGGATGGAAAAATTACCGCACTGACTGGCCGCCGCATCAATGATTTGAAGGAACGTGCTGCAATTCAAGCCAATGCAGTTGCTAATAGTGTGAACATGACCCCGTCACAGTCAGACACCTTAGAAATGATTCACCGCAGAGAACTTGCATCGGAAATTGACCCACTTACACGTCATGTTGAACTTGAAAAGATGGCTCGCGATGGTTCTGACGACCTTACATTGCACGCTTGCTTGACTGCCAGCAAACTGAAGCCTTTAACGACACCCGCTGAGGCAGCGACTCTCCGCGATTTAATGGCTGCACGACTCGCACCAAATCATGCTGATGAACTTCAAAAGACGCGAAATCATCTTGCTTTGCTAGAAAGTGTCAAGAACGTTGCACATCATCAAATAGCTAGCCAACATGAACGAAGCTATCTTGGTATCGATGCTATTCCCTATGCTTAACAAATAGGCCAACAGTCCAACAGTTTTTATCGACTGTTGGACTGTTCTGTTTTATCAGTTACTTAACAGGAGGCTAAATGGCCGAAATAAAGAAAAAAAAGGGATGGGATGCAGGTGTCAGTGGCAATCCAAAAGGCAGGCCAACTGGCACGGGGTCAGTTGCCAAGTTGCGGAAAGTGATTGAACAACAGATACCGGAATTATTGAATGTGTTGATGCAAAAGGCGATGGCAGGCGACGTAAGTGCGGCAAAGTTGTTGATTGAGCGCGTTTTGCCACCACTCAGACCAGCAGAACAAACGCAACCTATCAAACTACCCGCTGAAGGATTGACTGAGCAAGGTAAAGCTATATTGGCCTCTGTTGCATCTGGTGAACTGGCAGCCACTCAAGGTGCTGCATTGATTGGTGCCGTTGGTAGTTTGGCGCGAGTTGTTGAAATTGACGAGCTAGCCAAACGGATTGCAGCCTTAGAAAAATTGGAGCCAATAACATGACACCAAATGAAATGGTACGGCGTTTAAACGTTCTGGAATTTCGCCGTACTTATGGTGCATCTATTGCCAAAGAAAATGTGGTACAGGCTGCATATGGTCGCATATTTGAAGCATTGCGCACGGCATTACCTGAATCAGAACCAGAGGGAATACCGCCTAATACCCGCGAACACTATGAACAATCAATTTACTTTGAACAATCAATTTACTTTGAAAAATCAATTACTCAACTTGACGAACGAATTACGGCAGGGACGTTAACAGAAAATGATAATGCTGTGTTCGCATCTGTGAGCGATGTTGACTTATTCGATGCGAACACAACGGCGATGAGCGTTGTTCAAACAATGGCAAGACTGTACCGCCGATATTGAGTGCAGTAGTTGACTTTCACTAGCAACAATTGAACCACTGAATGATTATTATCCAATGCCGAAGGTGGCTTTACTGATGTCATAAATCGCACTAATTAAAAAAGCCCCCCCAACACAATTACATTAAAAATCCAGTTGGAGAAGGCGGGTAGTTTATGATGCCTGTTTGTTAATCAACTGGGTAAGCGAGCTTGTTCATCAGTTCAGCGAACGTACTCCAATCAATCCGTTTTGATTTTTGACGGTTTCTGCCTGTCCAATAAAACGAACCGCTACCAACTTCTAACGTGCCAAGTTTTGATTTATTTGCAAATAAATCCAGCGTGAGTGCTGATTTAGCTTTGGCTAGTTCTAAATTTGTAAGAGTGGCTTTTACTGAATGGACTGGCTTGTTAGTCACTGCTACTTCGGCTTTGGCATTTTTTGGTGAGTCCTTAAGTTTTGCTTTTGGTGCAGTCATCGAAGGTGATGCGTTTCGAGTTGTTTTTCGGACAGGTTCCTCAGTTGGAAATGGCCACGCTACATTTGGGTCAGAAACTTTACGTTTCGCGGGTGCCGTTTTTGTCGACTTTGCTTTTGTGACCATTTTTATTCCTTCATATTTAAATATTATCAATATAGCACCATATCGAATGCACCATAAATCAATAAAGCTATTGATAAATAAACTTTAATATATAAATATTATCGGTGATTTAAATGGCAACTTTTGAAAGACAAAATTTTCTCGATCGATTGATGGTAAGGAAAGAATCGTTCGTCCATAAGTGCTTCCATTTATGAAATAAGAAATGGTGATAATCAATATATATGCGGGTTTCAAGACATCTTTCGACTTCCCCCCTCCGCCAGTATTCATGCGGGTTTCCGCTGATTTAAAAAGATCGCTAAATGCGGTCTTTTTTATTTTGTGGCGGTAGAAATTTGTCATCCGTCATCTGATCTTAAAAATAGCCTTCGTCAATGTCTCAGTCGCGAGGTGACTATACCTTTTTGTCCTGCGCTGATCTTTATGTCCAAGGATTGCGCCTACAGTGAATAAATCGACATCGTTATTAATCAGCATCGATGCCGCTGAGTGCCGCAGGTCGTGGAAGTGCATATGATTAAATCCAGCTTTATCCATTGCTCTACGAACAATTCTTTGTAGACAAATCCTACTTGAACTAAAAGGCAAGTATTTCACAATGACATTTAATCGAGGATGAATCGGCACAACGCAATTCTGACTTATGCCCTAGCTTCTTTGCTTGCGCAATTTCTCGCTACTTGTCGCATCTGATACATCAACTTAGTCGCACGGATTCATGCGTTTAAGGTCACGTTTTGATTTCTATGGGGCTTCGCAAAGCGAATGTCCTAGCATCTTAACGACAGGCACTTTACTTTTTGACACCTGACTCAACAATGCCATATCTGAAGAAAAGTGCTCTGGTTTTCGGACGTAGTGCCATAAGGAAAATAAAAAATTTTACGATCAATAGCCAAAAAATTGGCTGAAATTGAAAGTCAACATTAGCCGAAATCTGTTACGGCTTTTGTCTGGGGAGAAATTTTTTATATTTGTTGAATAAATTGATAATTTTGAAACTATGAACTATATTGAAACCACATTGATGAAAAAATAGATCATTAGAAATAGAGGCTTTTGCAAAAATATTGAGCTTAGAAAGTATTCCAAGAGAGATTCCAAAGCGGAAAGTAATATTGCTTTTTTGGGGAGGTACTGCAACCGTTCAATAAAATGAAAACGCAAAAAATCTCAGTTCTCCCGATGGTTTCAAATGAGTTATGGAGGGTTAAACATGCAACGCTTTGTACGCCCACGATATATTTCGCAATATACTGATTTTCGTATTGATATTGTGGCAATGTTCGATCCTAAATTGAGACATACCTACGTTAACTCAGTCATTGAAAATTTCACTGGCCTAAAACCAACGGATTTCATTGGAAAGACGAATTCCGAATTAGGTATGCCTCAAAACTTAGTTGCACAGTGGGATGAAGCGTTGGCGCACGTGTTTCGTACTGGTGAAACAAGAGACCTGACATTTACATTCCCGGGACCCGACGGCAATCGCGACTTTCATTCACATCTGATCGCAGAAAGAGATACGTCTGGAAAAATTGTTTCCGTGATTTCTTTTGCGAGAGACGTGACGGTAACTGAACTTTGTTTGAAATCAAAAGTAGCCAATAAAAATGAGACTGAGCTCATACAAGCTATTCTCGACTCGGTAGATGATGCCGTAATTGGCAAGACGTTAGACGGAATTGTGACAAGTTGGAATGCTGCAGCGGAAGTCATGTTTGGCTATCAGGCAGAGGAGATGCTTGGTAGATCAATTTTGCGTTTGTTTCCACCAGATCGGATCGATGAAGAAACTTTCATTCTTGAAAAGCTGGAATATGGTGAAAAAATCGACCATTTTGAGACAATTCGCGTCCACAAAAGTGGTCGAATGATACATGTTACTGTGACAAGTTCGCCGATATGTAATGCGGATGGGGAAATTATTGGCGCATGTAAAATCGTCAAAGACATTACGCCATTGATGATCGAGCGGCAACGATTGGAATTAGCATTGGCGGCGACAAATAGTGGCCTTTGGGATTGGGATCTTACCACCGGAAAAATATATCGATCTGACTTCTATTTGAAAATTACTGGTAACAAGCCCGACCAAGATACGCACGACTTTGATTTCTTCAAGCGTACGATACATTCGGAAGATGTCGAAAAAACGCTAAAAACTATTGAAACTTACCTCAAAGGTAATACGGAATATATCGAGTTCGACTATCGCTTAGCGACAAAGTACGACGACACAGATAGTTGGGTAACAACTCAGGCAAAAATTGTTGAACGTGATTTGCATGGCCGCCCATCAAGAATGGTCGGCACGTTAACTGACACGACCCAAATTAAAAAGACGTATGCAAATCTAATCGATCGCGAAAAACGTCTGAGTCGAGTCATTGATGGATCTGAACAAGGATATTGGGATTGGAATATTCAGACAAATTCGTTACAAGTTAGTAATCGATGGGCATCGATGTTGGGTTATGCGTTGGAGGAAGTTGATGTTACCAATGGAAGGTATGAAAAATTAGTTCATCCTGATGATCTTGTCTCGGTCATGGAAAATGTTCTGAAGCACATTCAGGGGAAGTTACCCAATATTGAGCAAGAGATTCGTTGCATCACCAAATCTGGCGAATGGAAATGGATACTCACGCGGGGGCGCGTTGTTGAGTGGGATGATGAGGGTAGTCCGCTTATGTTATCGGGAACCCATACCGATGTTACAGAGCGAAAAAAATTGGAAACATCTATGCGGGAAGCCGCAACGGTTTTTGAGAACAGTTTTGACGCCATTGTGGTCGTCAACACAGATGGAATGATATCTCGTACAAATCCATCATTCAGCAGGATTACTGGCTATGCGGCTGAAGAGGTTTTAGGAAAGTCATACAAGTTACTCTTTGCAGAAGCGCCGCAACGGCGATTTTATAAACAACTGTATTCATCTTTGAGACAGAATAAATATTGGACTGGTGAACTTCAAGGGTGCCGAAAAGACAGAGTAACTTATCCATTGTCGTTGTCCATTTCTAGTGTTGTCGATAATAAAAATAACGTAGAGCATTACATAGGTTTTTTCTCGGATATTAGTCGCATCAAAAAGCATGAAGCGGAATTGGATCGCGTAGCACACTATGACCCGTTGACTGGCACACCAAATAGACGCCTTTTATTCGACCGTCTCCAGCAATCCATTGTGAGAGCGGAGCGATACAATAAATCGTTGGCAGTTTGCTACATCGATCTCGATGGATTTAAATACGTCAATGATCATTACGGGCATCAGGCCGGCGATGATTTACTTGTCGCGATTGTCACCAATCTTAAGCAGGTACTAAGGGCGGAGGATACACTTTCGCGACTTGGTGGTGATGAATTTGTTTTACTCATTAATGACTGTGAACGACTGGAGGAATGTTCAATCATATTAGACAGAATATTAAATACCATCAAAATACCTATCACCATCGACAAGAAAGTCATTAGCGTTTCTGGAAGTATCGGAGTTAGCTTATACCCGAACGATCATTCGGATGCTGACACCTTGTTACGTCACGCTGATCAGGCCATGTATCGCGCCAAAGAATCTGGGAGAAATCGCTATCATTTATTTGATCCGGACAGCGATCAAAAGGCGCAACAACAACGAGAATTTATTAGTCGACTTAATGAAGCTTTAACGAATGACGAACTAAGCCTGTATTATCAACCAAAAGTAGACTTACGAAACGGTGCAGTCGTCGGCGTCGAAGCACTGATACGCTGGCAACATCCGCAACGGGGCTTACTAAGTCCTGCTACATTTCTTCCGCAAGTAGAAGGTAGTACTGCCGAATATCCTATTGGAAAATGGGTAATATCAACCGCTTTGCGTACAGTGTCGAATTGGATTGCAGAGGGCTTTCCCATTAAAGTTAGCGTCAATGTGGGGGCAAATCAATTGATGCATCCTGATTTTCTGAGTGATTTGCGGTTAATGCTAGCAGAGTATCCCGACGTGCCTGAAGGGTATTTGGAATTAGAGGTTCTTGAGAGCGTGTCAATCAGTGATATGCCGAGAACGGTTCAAATTCTTGCGGAATGCCATAAAATTGGCGTCAGGCTATCGCTAGATGACTTTGGGACAGGATATTCTTCACTAACATACTTACGACAACTACCAGTGGATACCCTCAAGATTGACCAGAGTTTTGTGCGTGATATGTTGACGGATTCAGACGATCACGGAATCGTAGATGCAGTCATTCATCTTGCGGGTTCATTTAAGAGACAAGTAATTGCAGAGGGCGTAGAAACTCTGGAGCACGGCGCTGAACTTTTGAAGATGGGTTGCTACTTAGTGCAAGGCTACGGAGTTGCCAGACCGATGCCAAATAAAGCGCTTAAGGGCTGGGTTGAGTCTTGGATTGCTGAACGCAAATGGGAATTTTTAAAATAAAATGGATACTCAATACTCAATACTCAATACTCAATACTCAATACTCAATACTCAATACTCAATACTCAATACTCAATAATCAATACTCAATAATCGATTATTGAGTATCTAGACTTGGCGCCATATGAGAGGTTGATACAGTTGATACAGTTGATACAGTTGATAGTTTTTTGTGTGAGCCAAAGGTCTTGGCGTAGGCCCAAGTAAATTCTGCACCCATTAAAAATATCTGAGCAGAGTAATAAACCCAGACGAGGAGGGCGACTAATGAACTTGCCGCACCGAAACCCGATGCGAGTCCACTCTTGCCGATGTATAAACCGATCAGTGATTTACCGACGGTAAAAAGTAATGCTGTGAACGCTGCGCCTATCCAAACATCAGACCAGGCAACTCTGGCACGTGGCATAAATTTGTAGATCATGGCAAATAAAGTGGTCGTGAAGGCGAAGCTGACTAGAAAATTAGTCACCGTTGCAATGATTTTCCAGTGGGTAAAAAAAGAGCCCCACCATTTACCGAATGCTGCCAAGGCTGCGCTGGCCACTAAGGACACCATCAGTAAAAAGCCGATTCCCAAGATCATGCCAAACGAAAGCAACCGGGCTCGCAGCAGGCTCCAGATATTACTTCGATAACGTTTTGGGGCACGCCAGATGCGATCAAGTGCATCCTGTAACTCACTAAACACGCTGGTTGCGCCGATTAATAAGGCGATCGCTCCCACAATGATCGCCAGAATGTTTCCGTTAGGCTCGTGGGCGCTTTCAAGTAGTGTTTCGACCGCCTGGGCACCTAACGGCCCCATCAAATCCTGTAGCTCGCCGACAATTTCTCCACGAGCTGCTTCAATGCCAAAAAGTTGACCAGCAATCGCAATGACGATCAACAATAACGGTGCGATCGAAAATAAAGTGTAATAGGCAAGTGCCGCTCCCATCGACTGTGCATAATCGTCAATCCAGGAGCGACCGGCGGTTTTTATCAAGGTCCAGATATTATTGAGACGCATGGAGATACTTCATATTGACTTTGAGAAAATTGCCATTCATATATCTATCCCATAAATATCTTAAATGGTTTATATTCAAGCATTTTTTTACACCAACTATCTGGGTGACATGGTTGCATAGTCGCCGATCAGCTGCACGATGTCCATTGTATTTTATTGAGATTTCTCTCGCTATTAGGCGAAATACAGTATGACTCTGCACCGTATCTGACGGTGCAGGTTTTAGGTTAGCTCGGGGCGGAAATTAAATCCGCTCGCACTGTAATGCTAAGCTGAAAAATTGAGCGCCAAGCGTTGTGGGGCTCTCAAAGCGAAACTGCTACCCGTTGCAGGCAGTAGTTTAAACACACTGACTTCGCTCATTAAGTGTGCGGCCTGTTCCTGCAAGCTTGCTGCCGCTGCCGCTGCTTGCTCTACTAAAGCTGCATTTTGTTGTGTGACTTCATCCATCTTAGTCACGGCGTGATTGATTTCCTCAATACCAAGACTTTGCTCCTGACTTGCAGCCGCGATTTCACTCATGATATCCAAAACGTGTTTAACGGAGGTCACAATATTGTCCATCGTTGCGCCAGCCTGATCGACTAATTCGCTGCCGGTATTTACTTTTTCGACCGAATCTTCAATGAGGGCTTTAATTTCTTTCGCGGCGCTGGCAGAACGATGCGCTAAATTGCGCACCTCTGCGGCGACAACAGCAAAACCGCGTCCTTGTTCGCCGGCACGCGCGGCTTCTACCGCCGCATTGAGAGCGAGAATATTGGTTTGAAAAGCGATGCCATCAATGACGCTGATAATATCGACAATTTTTCGCGAACTATCTTTAATTGACCCCATCGTTTCTACGACGTTTTTGACGACTATTCCTCCGCTCACTGCCACATCAGATGCTGAGACCACCAGTTGATTTGCTTGTCTTGCATTGTCAGCATTTTGCTTTACCGTACTCGTCAGTTCTTCCATTGCGGAGGCAGTTTCTTGAAGCGAACTTGCTTGTTCTTCGGTTCTTGAGGACAGGTCCAGGTTCCCTGTGGCGATTTCTTCGGACGCTGTTGCCATTATTTCTGTGCTATTTCTAACTTTTTCTACGGTCATCGCTAAGCTATTGTTCATTTCACTTAATGCTTGCAGAAGTTGACCTGGCTCATCGGAAAAGTTGCTTGAGATGTCGCTGGTCAGATCACCTGAGGCTACAATCTTAGCGATTTTGACAGCGTCATTGAGCGGATGAACGATACTTTGTGAAATGAGTATGGCGCCAATAATCCCAATACTTAAAGAGATGATTAAGATCGCTAGCAAAAGTATACTTGCCGTCGTTATCCTATTTTTTGATTCAGTTTCAAAGGCGTCTGAGCGCTTATTCGTGAGATCGACTAATTTGTTGATGGCGGCAAGATGTGTCGCGTAGCTAATTTTCATTTTCTGCATTGCCGCCGTCATCGCGTCTTTGTCTTGCTTTTGCGCGGCAGGGATGAATTCATTGAATGCCGTATTGTAGAACGCTTGTGCAGGCTCATGAGCCTTATTGAGAAGTGCATCAGCAATATCGCTGTCCAAGCCTTCTTTGCCCCAAAAAACATGGCGGGTGTCGTAGTCGTTCTTTAATTCCTTGAAATGTCCGATCAACTTTTCTTGTTCTCCTGGATCTTCGGTTGCCATGATTTGGAATACAACTAAGTATGATTCGAGGATATATTCTGGTGGCGGCAAGACGTCAGCGATAAGATCTTTGCCTTGTACTATGCGTTGATATACAGGGCCGCCAACTTTTAGCTCATCTAAGGTTTTGAATGACCATGCGCCGTAGATAATGAAGCCGGCAGAAAATAGTGCGATAAGAACTGAAAGTCTTTTTGATAACTTGAGGCGACGTAATAAGTTCATGGTTAAGCTCCTTGAGATGCAGTGCGAGTACAGTGCGTAGTATCATTCCTAAGAGAAAGTTTTTCCACAGGGAAATTTATCTTTTTGCAAAAAATTACATTTGGTCGCTTACAACTTAATTTATTAATGTTTTTTAATATTGCTAATAATGAAATACTTTATTCAAAGGCGTTTTACTCAGAAAACTAGAGAAACTTAAAAAACTTAAAAAGCTAGGGAGACTAGTGGATCTAGAGATGCTATAGGTGCTAGAGGCGCTATAGGCGCTAGAAGCGCTAAATCATTGTTGCAAAGACGTTCACTCAAAAAGCCACAAACAAGTCGGTTTTATGCATACAGCTCGAATCACTTGTTACCGAATATTTATTACTTGTGGGCCACTAAGAACAGATTATTTCTTGTTTATCCAAAACGATGTCCGCTGGCTTCAAAGAGAAAACTTCGGCATTTCTCGCTAATGTTGGCGATGGTCTCATCGTAAAAAAACTATAATCTTGAAACAATGATGTGAAGAGTCACATCCATCTTGAGATGCAAGATGGCGAAGGAATGAATTTTTCTAGGCAACCTGTTAAGTGTTTATTCAGGTGCAACTCTTTTCATGTTTATACCAAAGCACAGTCTGGGTCAAGGAAAAAATAGACAGCGACTCTTTGCTCCAATGAGATTGTTAAAGGTAATGTCAGGATTGTTTAAAAATTAATCGAACGGTCTATAAAAATCCGGCGATAAAAAACCATCTTTAACCCTCAGAGTGACGCTCATCTGGGCCAGCCGGATACAATTGAAGGCCTTAATTTACAAAATGGCTTGCAGAGGGACCGAGGGCATGTACCTGTTTATATCAAAATTTTAAGGTCGTTTGCCAATGCTTAAGCAAGCACAATAGCCGATGTAAAAGAGGCGATCCGGATACAAGACAAAATCACAGCATCCCAACTTATTCATACTTTAAAAAGACTCGCACGAACGTTTGGGTTGATCAATTAGCTTTAGCCGTCTCCAAAGTTGAGGTGTGCCTATCGAATATCGATGATTTAGCTATGTTATTGATTGCTCTGGAGGCGTTGGTGCACAAACTCTGTGCAGTGCTGCGCTCTGTGATTTGGCTAGTGTTTCGGGAAAAATCTAAAAATTCCCATGCTGTCATTTGCGGTCATTTGTTCACTTTATATTGAGGAATGTATCATTGCATGCTCCTCTCCTTACCGAATGGTGAGTTTAAGCCCGCTGCTGACTCTGGTGCGAGCTTTTTTGAATTTTATTGATGTTGGCAGTCGTTATTCAAAAAATGAGCTAGCCATTTTTGGTGGATGTAGAAACTACGTTGCGTATAGTTTTTACTTGCTTCGTTACTTTTCAAAAAATGTTTTCAGTTAGCATGTGAGGAGTGATATCGCTCGTTAGCAATTTCAGTTTGTTTCCCCAAAATTTTTATCTTTAGAGTTTAATATGCGCTTCTGCCAACTTAAAAAGTCTGTACTTGTTCTTGTTACTGTGTTTGCCTTATCGATTGACTCGACTCAAGCAATGTCCGTAATGGAATTTGGTCTCGACAATTTACTACTGAATTCAACGCAAATTAAGACATCATTAAGTTTGACCAAAAATCAGGATCTGCTGTGGCAACAAACCGAAGTTAAATTACGGTCAATTGCGCATCAACGCGGGGTGCGGCGAGAGCACATGCAGTTTGAAATAAGCAAAAGTCTTAAGCAACCCAGACTTGAGTTGCGCGATTTGAATAAACAAATTGAAGATGAAGAAGCGATTTCTTCCCAGGAAAATAAGCAGATACGTGAATTGTGTCTGACCTTGAATGATGCTCTCGATGACAATCAGCGTGAGAAAATTCAAAATTTTTTATCCGAGCAGTTGCTCATGCAGGCAGATAGTAAAAGGGATGCGCCGGATGGCGTGCAGCGCCGCCCGGGCAGTGGCGGCCACTCTCGCGGTGGAAGCGTTGGTGCGGGTGGTAGCATGGGCGGCGGTGCAAATGGAGGTAACGTTCAATTTTGATTGAAAACCATAGCCAGCAGGCACTATTGCTAAAAACATGAAAGGCTTGTATAATGCGGAGCTCTCTTGGTGCAATATTAGGCTAAAGAGTTTCAGTGGTGGTCGTAGCTCAGTTGGTAGAGTCCAGGATTGTGATTCCTGTTGTCGTGGGTTCGAGCCCCATCGTCCACCCCACCGAATACGTTGTAAATTAAAAGCTCACTTGATTTTCATGTGAGCTTTTTTTTGTTTGTATTTTCTAAGATTTAGAAATTTTCTAAAAGCCTGCGCCGAAGGTTTCACCTCAACAACCCGTCGCGTATATAAATTCGGTGCTTAGTTTCTTCAGATGCTGAGCAGTAATTGCTCTCTCTATGCAATAGCTCGCAAAATTCCCTACAAAATCGCGCATACCGCGAGTGGAAACAAAAAACCGCCCTCAGGCGGTTTGATTGAAAACTACGTTTGAATCAATGTTTGAATCAACGTTTGAATCAACGTTTGAATCAATGCCAGATACAGCGTATGACTACTACTGCTGGGTTTTGCGACGCATTGCAAGCAGTGCCAGTAAGCCAAAACCGACCAAAACGGGTGTCATTGGCTCAGGTACAGTCACATTGCTAACGATTATTCCTGCGTTGTCTGACTTATTTATGTCTGCATATTGGAAAGTCAGAGCGCCCGTTTCCCATGCTGTAAAAGTTTTTGTACCAGCGCCAATGAATGCATAAACATCGTTTATTTCACCAATGAGGGAGCCGATCTGTACGAATGGCAGACCAGGTAAAAAGAAGCCAAAGTTACCTAAGTTCCAAGAAGCATTCGTGGTTCCATTGGCGGTGGTGGTAAGCGTTCCGGCATTTGGATCTCCAGGTCTGTCTGCTCCCAGCCAAATTTGGCTCGGGTCGGTACTGACTGTAAATTGTTCTCCTGCCGTCAGTATTAACGGAGATCCACCCAATGGGGAACTCTTAGTTCCTCCTCCCGTTGAGTTTATAGATGCATCTGTGTTGTAGGTGTATGTAGTCGCATACGCAGATGCAGAAAATACCAAGCTGAGAAGCGCGATGCTTATAGATTTAATGTTCATTTTTATTCCTTCTAAAATTATTAAAAAGGCAATAAATTACCTAGCAATTAATATGCCATCGTTAAAAATCAAGGCTTTAGCGCAATGTTGAAAAGAAGTGTAAGTTATTCCGACATTAATTCATTACGCAATTGCGCGTAATGAAATCGATGCCTTGCAATAATAGAACGGTGGAGTCATCGAACCGATCGGTGGCATCACGCTTCTCATTTACTTTTAACAAGAAAAAATTCCCCGCTACGGTACTTTTCTTTGATGAATGTACAATCTTGATCAATAAGAGGTTAGATGAGGTGACTGACGTGTGAAAAAACGCCTGAATTTTCTATGAATTAGTGTCGAAAACTTCCTTCTGAAATTTAAAAAATAGCCTATGAAGTCAATTCGCACAAACTTTTCAATTTAATTGAAGGATTAATACGATGAGTAACTCAGCCGAAGTGCGCCCGCCTTTTCCGCCGTTCAATCGCGACACTGCTATCCAAAAAGTCAGAATGGCGGAAGATGGTTGGAATAGTCGTGATCCTGTCCGCGTCTCATTGGCCTACACCACTGATAGCAGATGGCGTAACCGTTCGGAGTTCCCGCAGGGGCGCGAAGAGATTGTGCAATTCTTGACGCGCAAATGGGAGCGTGAAAAAGAGTACCGACTCATTAAGGAGTTGTGGGCCTTTGAAGGTGATCGTATCGCAGTCAGGTTCGCCTATGAGTGGCACGACGTGGAAGGTAACTGGTTTCGCTCGTATGGTAATGAAAACTGGGAATTTGATGCGCATGGCTTAATGAAATTTCGCTTCGCCTGCATTAACGATATGGCGATTTCTGAGACGGAACGAAAATTTCACTGGCCGCAAGGACGTCGTCCAGATGATCATCCCGGCTTGAGTGACCTGGGTTTGTGATTGCTGCTCTGCGGGGTTTATTGATGCGCTCTCAACCTGCCGTATTGTAAGACTATGCGGCCGTCTTTTTTCCTTGCCTCAATTGCGCGAGTGCACCTTCTGCGTTTTCTGTGCAGCTGAGGTGGTCTGGTTTGGACTCGATGAACTGAATCAACGAGAGCAAGTTGGATTTGTTTTGTGCTAAACGTTCTTGCATGGCGTTAATATCTTCAATTTTCTGTTTGAGCATGACCAGCAATTCTTCATGCTTCCAGCTTGAAAAATCCTGCGGCAGCATGGTTTTGATTTCTTTTAAGGAAAAACCGGTTTGTTGTGCGATCGTGATCATGTTGAGCAAAATTTCCGCTTCAGGTGGATACTCACGGTAGGCATTGGCCGATCTGGCAGTACTGGGAAGGAGCCCCTGCGCTTCGTAAAACCGGATGCGTGACGCGTTGACGCCGCCTAATTTGGCTAATTCACTAATCTTCATGGTGTCCTTCTATTAAATTTCAAAGTTAAGCGGAAAACTAAGCACAAACCCAAGCACAAAACTAAGCACAAACCCAGGCACAAACCCAGGCACAAAACTAAGCGTAATAATCTGCTTGACATTAAACTTAACTTTAAGCTTAAGCTATCAATATTGTCAATTCAGGAGCGCAGAATGAAATTTTTGGAAGAGCTAGTCTTGCCCAATGGCACACAGATTCCTAATCGGATTGCGAAAGCTGCGATGGAAGAAAATATGGGCGACGACGATCATGCGCCTTCTGATGAGCTTATTCGGCTATACCAGCAATGGGCTATTGGTGAAGTGGGTCTCATGATCACTGGCAATGTCATGGTCGATGCGAGGGCAATGACCGGTCCTGGCGGGGTTGTTCTTGAAAATGATCGACATCTGGATCGTTTTAAAGTGTGGGCACAAACTGCACGCGCACATGGTGCGCAAGTTTGGATGCAGATCAACCATCCCGGGCGCCAGACCCCGGGTTCCTTGCAGCAAGTGGCAATGGCGCCATCAGCAATTGCTTTAGATCTTGGAAATTTATCAAAGCATTTTACGGTGCCCAGAGAAATGACGGCGACTGATATTGCGGACGTCGTAAGTCGTTTTGTGAATGCTGCAAAACTGGCGGAATTGGCGGGATTTTCTGGTGTTCAGATTCATGCAGCGCACGGTTATTTGCTGAGTCAATTTTTATCCCCACTCAGCAATCATCGCCAGGATCAATGGGGTGGGTCTTTAGCAAATCGGGCGAGATTGCTGCTCGACATCGTTAAACAAGTGAGGGCGTCGGTGTCAGCCAGTTTTGTGGTTGCCGTCAAGCTTAATTCTGCTGATTTTCAACGGGGAGGTTTTACGCAGGAAGATGCGCGGCAAGTTGTTAAGTGGCTCAATGATTTACAGGTTGACTTGGTCGAATTGTCCGGTGGTAGCTATGAAGCACCAGCGATGCAAGGCATAGCCCGAGATGGTCGGACGCTGGCTCGCGAAGCCTATTTTTTAGAATTTGCGCAGGATATGCTGTCGATTGCAACTATGCCGTTGATGGTGACAGGTGGCATTCGCAGTATCGAAGTGGTCGAGCAAGTGCTGGCATCTGGTGTTGCCATGGCAGGGATTGCCACTGCATTAGCCATCGAACCACATTTGCCAGCTCTCTGGAAACGCGGTGAAAAAAAGGCGCCTGCCTTGCCACCTATTGTCTGGAAAAATAAGGCCTTGGCGTCCCTTGCCAACATGGCAGTGGTCAAGTTCCAACTCAATCGTTTAAGCATGGGCAAGCTTTCAACACCGACGGTTTCTCCGGTTATCGCATTTTTACTGCAGCAGTTTAACGATGCAATGAAAGCGCGACGATATCGAAAATGGATCGTCGATCAGACAACGTCGGGAAAAAACTGACGTCAATTTGCGCATTTTAATGGTGCCTGCTTGACTCATTAATTTGAGTGAAAGATTGCATCGCCTATCGTCGAGGTAGTTATGGAACGATCAAAACCAGATCGAATGCATCGTGAGATAGTCATTCCATCTGGTCTTTTTCGATGAAAATCGATGTTGAAATGTAGGGGTACTTTAATTACTTTATAAAGAACGTACGCACAATTTCAAATCCGGATCTTCTTCATAAATCTGAATTTTGAAATCCAGACTACGCATGAGCTTTAACATCCCTGCATTTTTGGCGAGTACCAAGCCCTCGATACTGGTCAGACCTTTACTACGGGCGACATCAATGATGGACAGCATCATGCGTGAACCGAGGCCCTGACCGTTGAATTCGTCAGCAACCAATAATGAAAATTCGCAGCTACTTTTATCTGGATTCGTCACGTAGCGTGATACGGCAATAATTTTTTCATTGACGGTAAATCCGCCTTCAGGATTGGCGGTGCGTTCTGGATACATTGCCACCATTGCCATCTCTCTGTCATAGTCAATCAACGTAAAGCGAGCCAGCATGCGCTCAGGTAATTCGCGCATCGATGAGATGAAGCGGAAATAGCGGCTTTCAGGGGATAGATTGCGAACTAAGGTTTGTAGCATCTCGGCGTCATGCGGATGCAACGGCCGGATTTTGTAGCGATTGCCATCGCGCATTGGCCACTCAGTTTCCTGATCCGACGGGTAGGGGAGAATTGCCAGGTGTTCATAATTATGCGCTGGCACTGTTTGCTCAATCACGATACGTGCGTCGACGACTAAGGCACCATTGGCATCCAGAATTAATGGGTTGATGTCGATCTCACGTAGTTGCGGTAATGCGCAGACCATTTCTGAGACACGCAATAAAATTCGCTCTAAAGATTCACGATCGGTTTCAGGCGCACCGCGCCATGTTCCCAGCGTTTCCGCAGATCGTACGCGCTCAATCAGACGGTGAGCGAGAAACTGATTGAGCGGAGGTAATTCAAGTGCGCGATCGGCGATGAGTTCTATCATCGTGCCGCCGGCACCAAAAGAGATCACAGGGCCAAACTGTGCGTCGGTGCGGACGCCGATATAGAGTTCACGGCCATCCGGTTTTCCGGACATGTTTTGTACTGTCACGCCATTAATTTTGGCTTCCGGTTTTAACCGTGAAACGGTGGCCATCATGTCCAACCACGTATCGCGGACGCCTGTCGCATTGTGAATGTTCAGTGCAACACCGCGCACCTCGGACTTATGCACGATGTCGGAGGAGTCGATTTTGAGCGCGACCGGATATCCAAGTTGATTCGCTACTAATATTGCTTCATTTGCTGAACGCGCCAATATGGTTCTGGTGACGGGAATATGGAAGGAAGATAACAATGCCTTAGATTCCATTTCTGTCAGCACTTTGCGGCGCTCAGCCAGAATGTTTTCGATCAGAATGCGGGCACCTTCGATATCAGGTTTAGCGAGTTCTGATAATGAAGATGGCACTTGATGCAGTAATTGTTGGTTCTGATGAAAGGATGCAATATTATGGAAAGCATCAACTGCTGCCTCCGGTGTGCGAAAGGTCGGAATGGATGCGTTGTTGAGAATGCTGCGACCAGAAGCGACCTGATCATCACCCATCCAGCAAGTGATCAATGGTTTGCTGATCGTGGGTTGAAGATCGGCGAGTGCTTGAGAAATGCCATTGATGTCCAGATGCGGTTTGGGTGACATCAACACCAGAATGCCATCAATCTTAGAGCTCGCGAGACATGCATTCACCGCGCTGCTGTAATGATGTGCATCAGCACTTTCGTCAAGATCGATCATGTCCGTTACGCTGGCAAGGTTTGATAGTTTTGGTAAGAGATCTGCCGTCGCTTCTATTGATAATTTTCCTATTTTTAACTTGAGTTCTTTGACCCAGTCGGCGGCCATCATGGCAGGGCCGCCGCCGTTCGATATGATGGCCAATCGTGCACCAACAGGTAAATAGCGGGCAGACAAACATTTGACGGCGGCGAAAAGTTGTACAAAAGTCTGCACACGCACCGCGCCTGCACGTTTGAGTGCTGCATCAAACACCTCATCGCTGGCGACCATCGCGCCAGCATGGGTCGCAGTGGCTTCTGCGCTCACCTGACTACGTCCTGTCTTCATGATAATTACTGGTTTGGACACCGCTGCTGCACGCAACGCACTCATAAAGCTACGAGCGTTTTTAATGTTCTCCAGATATACCACGATGCTGTGAGTCGCTGCGTCTTCCGCCAGAAAATCAAGTACCTGGGCGATGTCAATGACCGAGTGATCACCAAGCGATACAACGGCTGAAAAGCCGACGCCATTTGAACTTGCCCAGTCGAGTATGGAGTTGGTGACGGCGCCAGATTGAGAGACTAAAGCAGTAGCGCCTTTTTGTGTCATACGCCCTAGGGTACTTGCATTGAGATGTTGCGCTGGACGCTGAAATCCCATGCAGTTAGGGCCGAGCAGATACATGCCATAAGTCTTGGAGATGTCCTGCATTTTTTTTGCTTCACTGGCGTTGACGCCACGAGAAATAATGATGGCCGATTTGCAGTGAATACTCCCTGCGACTTCGAGTGCTGCACAAAGTTGTTCGTTGGGTAGGGCGATGATAGCCAGATCGACACGTGATTTCACCAAATCACTGAGTGTGCCGCTCATGCCGATATCGAGATACGTTAGTGGGCCTGAAAAACCACCGCTTTTGAAATTTTCTATCAGCAACTCAGCTTGGCTATTCGCTGGGGCAGAATCTGCATTGCAACCGGCGAAGACGACGATGGATTTTGGAGAAAACAAAGGGGTAAGGTAATGCTTGTCCATAGAGATTCCGCTTATTCAATGATGATTCAATGATGATTCAATGATGATTCAATGATGATTAATCCGCACCGATGAGTACTCTGACGTGGGCGGCTGCACTTCGTGCCAACGGCGACATGACATATCCACCCTCCAGGCAAGAAACTATTCTTCCCTGAGAGTGACGTTTTGCAACTTGTACAATTTGTTGGGTCACCCACGCAAAATCGGCTTCTGTCAGTCCGAGATTGCCCATGTCGTCTTCGCGATGCGCATCGAATCCTGCGGAGATAAAGATGATTTCCGGCTTGAATTGTTCCAATGCTGGCAACCAGTGTTCTTCGACCGCTCGCCGGAACTCTTTGCCACCTACCCGTGCTGGAAGACCGATATTAATCATATTCGCGCGTTTTGGTATGTCACCAGAAAACGGGTAAATATTCTTTTTCAAAACTTGAGCACATTAGTACGCGTTGATCGCTATGCAGAATGTCTTCGCTGCCATTGCCATGGTGAACATCGAAATCAACGAGAGCGACACGTTCTAGCCCATATTGTTCCAAAGCATGTCGAATCCCGACGGCGACATTATTGAAAAAGCAGAATCCACCCGCTGCACTATATTCGGCATGATGACCCGGCGGGCGTATGTTGCAGAATGCCACTGGCGCTTTGCCTGTGACGACCAGATCGGTCGCCAGCACAGCGGCCCCAGCCGAACGCAATGCAGCGCGATACGTGTACGGATTCATCTGGGTGTCGGGATCGACATGCACGTAGCCTTCCGTAGGTGTGAGGGCGGCGAGCTTATGTACGTAGGCTGGGTCGTGTGATCGCGCTAGTTGCTGTTCATTCGCCAGTGGTGCGTCGAATGACTCCATGAAATTTAATAAACCAGTTACCAATAATTGATCTTTGATGGCACCTATGCGCTCAGGGCATTCTGGATGCTGCGCTCCCATTTCGTGCTTAGTGCAATCGTCATGCGAAATATAAGCTGGTAACATGGACTTCCTTCAGGGGTGGAACTGACAGGTGTATTTCCATCGACTCTTTACGCTTAGTCAATGCGGTCTTTAAATGGTGCGTCATTGTGGTTGATTGTATAAGACTTACCAGCGCCATCGTTGAAGCAAATCAATTTTGTTGTTCTTAAAAGCTCAATTTAGAAAAAATTAAAAAAAATTACAAAATAGCAATTTTACTGAGATCTTTATAGTTAACGTCAGCGTCGTTTGCCATGTTAATTTGGTAAATTATTATCCACTGATTTTGTGGATAACTTTGTCGAAAGTGAAGCCCAGACTAGCTCTTATCGGTGATGCTAAAAAATAGGCAATCGCTAAATCAAAGAATTAAATTGATATAAATAATAACGTTCAGTTTGTTGGGATGTGCCAAGATTGCTTTGCAGCGGGCAAGTTAATGCTTAATAAATAATTTCTTAAAAGTATTTATTTGGCACTAATCTAGGTATAATTTTATTAAAATATTAATATAAAATGCGATTCAGGCTTGATTTTGGTGTTTTTCTTTTTTTTGGACGATATATGCGCGGTGCAGTGAAGTTCTGGATATCCTCTTGTTTTCCCCTTTTCATATTGCTTTCTACTCCTTTTTCTGTGTCTGCTGAAACGCTTGATATCAATGTTGCGACCTATAATTTAAGGCTGAATGTGCCTGAGGATGGTATTAACCGTTGGTCCAATAGAAAAGAAATGGTGCAAAGCCTGGTTCGATTTCACGAGTTCGATATTTTTGGTACGCAAGAAGGTCTAATTGACCAAATAACCGACCTTGCGGAGATGAGGGAGTATTCTTTCGTAGGCGCTGGGCGGGATGACGGCCTCCATGCTGGCGAACATTCGGCAATTTTCTATAAAAACACGCGATTTGAATTATTGAAACATGGTGATTTTTGGCTCAGCCAGACACCGGATCGTCCATCCTTGGGATGGGATGCCGTTTGTTGCAAGCGCGTTGCCTCGTGGGCGAAATTCCGTGATTTAGCTGCTAAGAAAGACTTTTATTTCTTTTCTGTACATTTTGATCACCAAGGGGTGCAGGCAAGACGCGAATCGGCCAAGTTGATGATTCAAAAAATTCATGAAATTGCAGGCGAAAGTATGGTTGTGTTTGTTGGTGATCTGAATTCAACACCGGATACCGAGCAAGTGCAAAACATCCAAGCTGCTTTGCATGATGCATCTGTGATTAGTATGACGCCACCTTATGGGCCGGTGGCAACGTTTAATGGTTTTCGCTTTGATATTGCGCCAATCGCCAGGATTGACTATATTTTTGTGAGCGACCATGTTCGTGTCGCTAAATATGGCGTGTTAACTGATTCGAAAGAGCAGCGTTACCCGTCGGATCATTTCCCGGTTATGGCTAGAATTTCTTTTTTTTGAGCAATGTTCGTCAGGTGTGAGACTTTCTGGAGAGGTTTTTCTTACTCACCGCTCTGGATGTGTCATTCATGGTGCATCATTTGGAGAAGCCTCGCAGCACGTATGTTATGCTAGAGGACTTTGTAAAATTTTACGTTTATATTCATGCAAACTACAAGTAAGTCTATTCCAGTCTCAGCAGCCCAGGCGTTGTTAAAAACCTTAAAAGAGGCTTTTCCTGTTTTTTTAAATAGTGAGCCTTTAAGTATTGGCATTGATAAACAAATTATCGCCAAGCTGCCAGATGTAGATCGCAAAGTATTGCGCATGACGCTTGCCTACCACACCAAATCTACCCGCTATTTGCAAAAATTATCAAAAGCAGAAACTCGCTTTGATCTCGAAGGAAACGCAACCGACGCCCTCAACGATACCCATCGTGCTTATGCGGTGACGATGCTTAAAGAACGAGCACAGAAAAACGCAGCTCGCATTAAAGAACAAGCCGCATTTGAGCGCCAAAAGAAAGCCGAAGCTGAGGAAGCCGAAAATGCTAAAAAGCGGGCGGAAAAATTGAATCAATTAGCGATGAAATTTGCTAAATAGTCCCACCCCGCATCTTTACTTCTGGCCAAAGATCCTAGGTTATCGTATCGAAATAGCAGCGAATACCTCGACGCCGGAGATGCTCAAAAAAATGACACGAGATCGCGCCACAGATGTTGGAAGATTGGCGTAAATCCAGGCAAACGCTAAAACATGCTGCCTGGTTGCAATAGAAAATGTGTAGTCAACATGAATGACTTGTTGGCTTGAGTGTTGGCATGATTGCTGGGTTGTTTGTCGGGTCGCTTGTCGGGTCGTCTGTCGTGCGGTCTGTTTTGGGTTGTTAATATGTCGTCCGCAATTAATGAGTGACAAGTATCCTTGATTTGATATTTGTTGCAGAAATCCCTCGTTGAGGGATTTTTTTTTGTCTGCTTGCCAAGTCGCAGATCATTTCCCGACATTGGGGTCGCTTAGTTTGATTGAAAACAGAAATTGATCTGTTGCTTGCCTAACTTTAATCTTTATTACGCTAAAATCACGATGCCTATTTTTACCGATAAGATGATCGGTAAAGTCAGGTTGAGCACGCTTTGTGGCCCTGTAAAACGTGAAATTCATAACGGAGATGCTCTGTGGAAGTGAAAAATATTCATCAATTTGTCGAGGGCTTTCAACGATTCCAACAGAAATATTTTGCTGTCGAGGATTCTATCTATGACAAGCTCAATCACGGACAAAATCCGACGACTTTGTTGATAGGATGTTGTGACTCCAGGGTTGATCCAGCGTTGTTGTTGGATTGTGACCCAGGTGACATCTTTGTTATTCGCAATGTTGGTAATCTTGTTCCGCCATGTAACGAATCAGCCCATCAACATGGCGTTAGCGCCGCCATTCAGTTTGCCGTTGAAACCTTGAATGTCCAGCGCGTCATCGTCATGGGACACGAAAAATGCGGCGGTATCCATGCATTGATGCAAGGGTACAAGCCATCTCGTAAGATAGATTTTATTGGACGCTGGATGAAAATCGCGGAGCCAGTTAAAAAGCAAGTCCTGCAGCAATTATCCCATTGTACGCAGGCCGAGCAACAGCGTGCCTGTGAATTGGGCGCTGTGATTCTGTCTATTAATAATCTGCGCAGTTTTCCGTGGATTGCTGAACGAGAGGCGAGCGGAGATATCGCGCTTCATGGCTGGTATTTTGATATGACGAATGGCGCTTTGTTGGCTTATTCTGATCGATCAGGAAGTTTCCTGCCAATGGTGTGCCCGTTAGGGGTTGCGCGCCACGACACTTGATTTAAGTGCGTCATTGATTTTTTTGATGGTTTCATCGTCGACCATCTTGCTGCAATAGAGGTAGCGAGGCTTGCCTTCTGGGACATCGCGGAATCGTTTAATGACTAATTTTTTCCCCTGTTCACCAAATTGCTTAATTTGATACTCTGCTTCATCGTGCGAAAATAATGCAGCATCGACGCTACCTATTAAAACCAGTTTTACCCTGCCATAACTGCTCTCAGCGGGACGTAAAATGTGTGCGTTAGCTTTCTTTAGCATGGCGTCAACGTTGTCCCCATATGAATAAACGTTACGAAGTATCAATGTAAGTGACTGGTTTCCTAGCAGCTCCGCAAGGCTCTCGATGCGATTCGTCTTTGGATTGTCCACACGGACTACTGCACTCTGCGGAGAGCTAAGGGCAATTGCCTGCGTATATTTCCCTGCTTTTTCTCGCTCTGAGGTCCAGTAAAGTCCGATGGCACAGGCGGGCTCTGTGTTGTTGTAAATAGCGAACAATTGACGGGCAACAGGGGCTTCCGAGAGGGTAAATGGGATCCCGGCTGCTTTCAGTGCAGTGCTTGCTGGCAATCCCTCTGATCCAAACAGTTCCCCATTTAGAACCTGCATAAACGGCGCTCTGTTTTCATAATATAACTTGACTGAGTCTGCTGAGGCATTTGAACTATTCGGTAAAGCAAAAAACAGCCCGCACAGCAGCAAGCTTGTACAACGCACTTTTGTGAGCATTGATGATGCCACCATTGGCAATGTGCGTCGGAATAATTGGTAAGTCATATGGGATGTCTTTTTTTAGCGAATGCAAAAACGCCGAAAAAAGTGCTCGGCAAAACTTTTTTATCAGTAGAAAGCCCATTTTATAGGCGCTTTCTGATGTGTTTTTCTATGCTTTTTGCTGAAATTTCAATTGCGGTCAATTAAAAGTAGCTGAGATCGGCTGATCTCAGCGAATCTCAACTAATTTCAGCGAGCATTTTATTTGTGAGGCAGGTCGTCTCTGTGAATTGATTATAGACCTGTGAATTCAAGATTGATTTGATTTCACATTGTTTATAAAAATTTTAGAACAATTAATATTTTGTAAATTGCAATGCAGAACTTTTAATGCTTGTGATTTATTTGATTTATTTGATCTACTTGATTTACTTTATTTTTTTGAATTAGCTGTTGCAAATGCATGAAAAAAAAGCCTGCGCTGGTTAAGGACGCAGGCTGAGCATTGGTTATTTGAATACCAATCTAACTGATGTAATTATTGCATGTGCCAACCGTGGCTCACAGTGATCGATTGGCCTGTCAATGCGTTGGTGCCGAAAGCGGCCAGGAAAAGGGCAGTTTGAGCAACATCCTGGACGGTCGTAAATTCCCCGTCGACCGTTTCTTTGAGCATAATGTTTTTAATGACATCGGCTTCGCTGATGCCAAATTCTTTTGCTTGTTCTGGGATTTGTTTGTCGACCAGCGGTGTCCGTACAAAACCCGGGCAAATCACATTGGCGCGAATATTGTTTTTAGCGCCTTCTTTGGCAACCACTTTCGCCAGTCCAATCAAACCATGTTTAGCGGCAACATAGGGAGCCTTTAATGGCGAGGCTTCATGTGAATGCACGGAGCCCATATAGATGACACTTCCACCTTTGCCGCTGGCGATCATTGCACGCATGCAGGCGCGTGTTGTGAGGAAAGCGCCGTCAAGGTGAATGGCCAACATTTTTTTCCAGTTATCCAGGCTCAGCTCGACGATAGGGCTGATGATTTGAATGCCAGCGTTGCTGATCAAGATGTCGATCGTGCCATAGGCGGCAACGGCGTCGGCGACACCTTTATCTACTTGCCCTTCATCAGTCACATTCATTGCGACTGCCATTGCAGTGCCGCCGCTTTGTTCGATTTCTTTGGCCGTCGCTTGTGCTGCTTCCAGAGCCATATCCGCAATAACGATTTTTGCGCCTTGCTTCGCGTATTCGATCGCGATTTCTTTACCAATACCGCTGGCAGCACCAGTAATGAGAGCAACTTTATCTTTGAGTAACATGAGGTTTCCTTTACTTAGTTGGGGCGAGGTAATCGTGTACAACCTTACCATAGGGGAGGGTTAAATCGGACAAAATATGCACTGCTGACAGTACTTCCAGGACGGGTAAGTTAGCAACTGGTGCCATTGCATGGGCAAAAAGCTCCAATGCGCCCGGGCCGCCCCATGCACCTTTGACGACAATATCAGTCAAGTTGACTTGTACCAGTTCACAGATGCGTGGCGTACCATCGACATGAGGGATGATTTTCAATAAAAAATTGGGTGCTTCCATTGACGCCTTAATCGCGGCGTGATCAAGTTTTGTGTGCTTGAAACCCATGGTTCCCGTGGCAATCCGTGTGTCACTATATTCTAATGTCCCGAGTAGCGTATCTTTGTGAACACGTAGCTCAGGTTCGCCTAATTTTTTCGGAAATCCCCAGATTTCGCGCCCGCCTGCAATGGGAGGGTGATCGTTCAGATACATGCTATGAACGTAAGAACCATGCACACCGTCGAGCGTCACTGGTATTACCTGGCCTGATTCGCAGTAGTGCCCAAATCCTGTCGAGTCGGGCATGTTAATAAACTCGTATTTGACGATGGGTTCTGCTAATTGCAACGGTGCAGGAACGATCTTTCTGAGCAATTCGGGATCAGTACGATAACTAATGATCAGGTATTCACGGTCTGTAAACCGGTACGGGCCAGGCGGAAAGGCGGGACTGCTATATGGCATGGCAAATGCGTTTTGGCGAATCTCTTCTTCGGTCATGGTTATCCTATTCTTGCGGCAGTTCGTGAATAATAAGTCCGGCGTGCGGTGGTAAAGGTTGTAGCCAGGCTTTATGTTTGAGAGCGCGTTGGCAGTCGTGTGCCCCAGCTTCCCAGCGAGCTTGCACGGTGCTGCTACTAAAGTCGACATCTTTGAAGTAATGATCGTCAGGCAATGCTTTCATAATGAGATTGACGACATTGATCGTGTGATCGCAACCTAATGATATCAATGGTTTTAACGCCTTGCCATTGCGTGCTGCTGCTGGCAAATGTTCTGAAATTGTTCTGATGGCGCGTTGCAGATCATGAATTTTTTGGTATGCGAGCAATTGCTCTTTTGAGCGACTTGCGTATTGAATATTTTTGTAGCGCGCCATCGCTTCTGATATCGATGATGGTCGGGTTTCAGTTGGATCCCATAAATCAATCATGAAGCAGAGTGCGTCTTTATTGCCACCTTCTTCCAGAAAAATTTCCAATGGGGAATTAGAATAGACGCCGCCATCCCAGTACGCTCGGCCGTCGATTTCGACTGGTGGAAAGCCGGGAGGAAGCGCGCCGCTGGCCATGATGTGCTCAGGGCGTATCACTTGCTTGCTACTGTCGAATACAGCACTTTGACCATTGTCCAGATCGACTGCGCAAACACATAAGCGCACGTTTCCTTGATTTAAATAATCAAAATCAACGTATTTCTCTAAGGTACTTTTTAGTGGGGAAGTGTCATAAAAACCGACTTGGTTTAAAGGAACTTTTGCATTGATATCCCAGGCCGCACCAGGTCGTGGCGAAAAAAAACCATTGACGCCATTAATCATGGTGCCAACAGTGTTCATCGTGCTATTTACACCAATCCATGGCGCGAAAGAAGGCCAGAATGTCGCCCGATGAGTTGCATTGGGCGCAAGGCTGTCCCAGAACGCACGCAATTGGGAAACCCGTTTTTCTGGGGGATTACCTGCGATCAGGGCGCCATTAATAGCGCCAATAGATGTCCCGATGACCCAATCGATGGGGGTCTGATGGCCATGCAATTCCTGATAAACACCCGCCTGGTAGGCGCCAAGAGCGCCGCCGCCTTGTAAGATTAAAACTGTACTTTGCTGCGTCATGCTGTCCTTCCGGGATAAAGACCAATATCGGTGAATGCTTTTTACACAGAATGCACTGCGCAATCATTTTGGCGTGCAGCTGAATGCAGATATTAACTGAAACTTGTATTTAATTTATGACATTGTTGTGATCTTCGCCGACAAGTACGACACAAGCGAACTGACTGGTGAATGCAATGCATGTCGCTCATGTCAATCATATTGCTCATATCGCTTACCTATGTGGTTAAAATACCCTTCGTGTTGAATTATACAAGCGTATAAGAATTTCTTGAGTTTATTTATACGTGTGTATAAAATGAAAGTTCGAAGATAAAATTGACACTAGGCGCAACAAATTGACAAAAGAAATAAATTCAAATAGCGCCAAGGATGTGCGTTTAAGTACGCGTGACGCGTTATTGCAAAGTGGTCTGGTAATTGTTGGATTAAAGGGGTTGCGCGGCCTGACGGTGCGTGAATTGGCTTCTCACGCGCAAGTCAATTTAGGTAGTTTCGTGTATCACTTTAAAAATAGAGATACGTTTTTAGCTGAGTTGGTAGAAATTTGGTATCAACCAATTTATGCACAGTTGCGCCACAGTAGTGAGGCGCAAGGTGAAAGTTCAGCATTGCTTCGATTGCAAATCACCATAGAAAACTTAATTGATTTCGTCAGTAACAACGCTGCGTTTATCAGCCATTTATGTGCAGATGCATTTGCTGGCGAGGTGGCCGCGCAAAAATTCTTGCTGAACCTGCCGCATCGTCATCCGCAAATTATTTACCGTTTATTGCAAGCGGCACAATCTGAAAACAGTATCCCTGACGGTTCAGTATTGCACATCATGATTTTTATTATGACCGCAGTGGGAATGCCGATGTTATTAGCTGGTGAAGTAATGCAAGGGTGCACTTGGTTGCCTGTAGATGCACAAAAAATCCGAGATTTAATGCGCGATTCATCCGCGGCAAAGCAACGATTAGTATGGGCGCTTTCCGGTATCAGACGTCAAGAAAAGCAGATGCCAGTCGTGATCACCAGCGACCACTAATCAGGGTGATAAACAGCGTGCTTGAAAAAATATTGAAAATGCCAAAATGACTGAGGAATTTATGAATAAGAAATTGATTGTTGTTGCTGTTGTGCTGGGATTATCTGCAATCGCGTATTTTGGTTTTTTTTCAAAACATGCTGCGGATTCAACTACCACGATCTATGGGAATGTTGATATTCGTGAGGCCACGTTGGCTTTCCGGACGGGCGGTCGGGTTGCAGAAGTCAAAGTGGATGAGGGTGCGTTGGTGAAGAAAGGGGATGTGCTGGCTACATTGGATACGGAGCCTTTGAAAAATAGCTTGCAAAGTGCTGCCGCTAATCTGGCTGCACTAACAGCGCGAAATGCCATGATTCATACTGGTTATCGTCAGGAAGATATCGAGCAAGCCAAAGCCAGAGTCATGGTCGCCGAAGCCGCATTAGCCAATGCCGAAAAACAATTCAGCAGACAAAGTGCCTTGGTGACAGAGCAGGCAACAACGCAGCATGTGCTGGATGACGTGCGTTCCGCCCGCGATCAGGCGAGCGCACAATTGAAAGTTGCTCAGCAGCAGGCTTTGGAAATGCAACGTGGCTATCGCAAAGAAGAAATCGCAGAATCCGACGCGCAATTGGCACAAGCTCGTGCCAATCTTGCGAGCGCACAGTTGGCTGTGCGCGATGCGGTCTTGGTTGCGCCAAGTGATGGCATTGTCCTCACTCGGGTCATTGAACTGGGATCGATGGTGCAAGCAGGTAGTGCAGCGTTTAATGTTTCGTTGACCAAGCCAGTGTGGGTGCGTGCCTATGTGCCAGAACCGCAATTGGGGCTATTCCCCGCCGGTGCCCATGTTACTTTGCTGAGCGACTCACGGCCTGGTAAGCCTTACCACGGCGTGGTCGGATTCGTGTCGCCCACAGCGGAGTTCACACCTAAATCAGTAGAAACCACTGATTTACGAACCTCATTGGTGTACCGCATCAGGGTTGTGGTGGATGACGCTGACGTACAGTTGCGTCAAGGAATGCCCGTCACAATCAGGTCCACACAATGACATCAGTCGCACGCGATCTGGCGCTCAGTACAGAACATGACGCAATTGTCGTCAGCGATCTGGTGAAGCGTTTTGACGGACAAGAAGTTGATGCCATTGCAAAAATCGACACCAGTATTGCACGAGGCACAATTACAGGATTAGTCGGTCCTGATGGCGCTGGGAAAACTACATTTCTGCGTTTGTTGGCTGGTTTACTGCAACCTACCTCGGGTAGCGTCAAGATCAATGGGATTGATCCATTCTCTCAAAGTGATGAACTGCATCAACACGTTGGTTACATGCCACAAAAATTTGGCCTGTACGAAGATTTGAGTGTGATTGAAAATCTGACTTTATACGCTGATCTGCGTAACGTCACTGGCGCAGAGCGCTTAGCTAGTTTTGAAAAATTATTGGCATTTACTGACTTGAGTCAATTTCAACAGCGCTATGCGGGGAAATTATCAGGCGGCATGAAGCAAAAGCTCGGACTCGCGTGCGCCTTGCTTGGGACGCCTCAAGTGCTATTGCTCGATGAGCCTGGCGTTGGTGTAGATCCGATTTCACGGCGTGAACTTTGGAAAATGGTGCGCGAGTTGGCGCAAGGTGGTATGACGGTACTGTGGAGTACGGCCTACCTTGATGAGGCAGAGCTCTGCGATGATGTCAGGCTGATGAGCAATGGTCGGATATTGGCGAGCGGCGCGCCGCAAACATTAATGAATCAAATGCAAGGACGCTGCTTGCATGTCAGCGGTATCGCCGGGCATCGGCGCGATGTGTTGCGCCGTGCGCTACGCTTGCCACAAGTGATGGATGGTGTGATTCAAGGTCGTAATGTCAGGATCGTTTTAAGGGATGTGAACAAGCGGCCTGAAATGGCATTACTTGATGCTGGTCCGGACGCAGAGCTGTCAGAGGTCGCGCCGCGATTGGAGGATGCGTTTATCAGTGCCTTGGGCGGTGGTCCTGGTGGTGAATCCGTGTTGGCGGCATTGATGCCAGATTTGTATCAATTGCATCCAGACACTGGTGCCAAGCAAGTACCTGTGATTGAGTCGCGCGATTTGACGAAACGTTTCGGTGATTTTGTGGCGACTGATCACGTGAGTTTTAAAGTGGCGCGAGGAGAAATTTTTGGTTTGCTCGGCCCTAATGGGGCAGGTAAATCAACCACATTTAAGATGGAATGTGGTTTGTTAAAGCCAAGCTCTGGCCAGGCATTAGTGATGGGGACAAATCTAAAAGACAGCCCCTCCAAGGCGCGCCAATTACTTGGTTATATGGCGCAAAAATTTTCTCTCTATGCACAGCTAACGGTGCAACAGAATCTGGAATTTTTTTCTGGTATTTATGGTTTGCGTGGTGCTGCGCAGAGTAAAAAAATGGCGCAAATGGTGGATGCTTTTGCCTTGCAAACATACTTAAATAGTCCCACTGAAAAACTACCACTAGGATTTAAGCAAAGGTTGGCGCTGGCTTGTGCGGTGATGCACGAACCGCAAGTGTTATTTCTCGACGAGCCAACGTCGGGCGTCGATCCGGTAACGCGGCGTGAATTTTGGACGCATATCAATGGTCTGGCGGATAAGGGTGTCACGATTATGGTGACCACGCACTTTATGGATGAAGCTGAATATTGCGACAGAATCGCTTTAATTTATCGTGGTAAATTGCTGGCGCTCGGCACGCCTGATGATCTCAAGCGCAAAGTGGTGACGCCGGAGCGGCCCAATCCCACAATGGAAGATGCGTTTATTGAATTGGTATTGGAGGCCGATCGATGATGCGTTTATCTTTTAGCGCAGTTTCCAGTCGTCGCTTATTGGCTTTATGTCGAAAAGAGACGTATCAAATTGTGCGTGACCCCAGTAGTATTTTGATTGCGTTTGTGATGCCTTTGATTTTGTTGTTTGTGTTTGGTTACGGCATTAACCTGGATGCTAATTATCTGCGTGTCGGTTTGTTAGTGGAGGATACCGGGTCAGCAGCATTGCAGTTTGAACAAACACTACGCGCTGGTAATGCGTTTCAGATCACCAGCGGAAACAGCCGCCAAGCGTTGATGGCTGCTTTGATCCGTGGCGAGATCCGTGGCATGGTCATTATCGGTAGCGATTTTTCTGCGAAAGTCCAACAAGGCCAGGGGGCTGCTGCGATTCAGGTGCTTGCCGATGGTTCGGAGCCTAATACGGCACAATTTGTATCAGCCTATGTGAATGGTGCTTGGGCACGTTGGCAAATGACCTTAGGTGAAAATCGTGGTGTGACGATGAGACCAAGTATTAATGTAGAAACCCGCACCTGGTTTAATCCTTCGAATGTCAGTCGTAATTTTTTGGTGCCGGGATCAATTGCCGTCGTGATGACAATTATTGGTGCTTTGTTGACGTCTCTCGTGGTCGCCCGCGAATGGGAGCGCGGCACAATGGAGGCGCTGCTGGCGACACCGGTGACTAAAACCGAGTTGCTTTTGTCGAAAATCATCCCTTATTACGTGTTAGGAATGACGGCTATGCTGCTGTGTCTGATCGTTGCCGTCGCCGTAATGTCGGTACCATTTCGCGGATCGATATGGGCCTTGTTCGGGATTTCAAGTTTATTTCTAGCTTGTGCTTTAGGTCAGGGGCTATTTCTTTCCACTGTAATGCGTAATCAGTTTAATGCAGCTCAGGCCGCGCTGACAGTCGCATTTTTGCCGGCGATGATGTTGTCGGGATTTGTTTTTGAGATTTCTAGTATGCCGGTTTATCTGCAATGGTTGACGCGTATTATTCCGGCGCGATATTTCGCGAATTCTTTACAAACTTTATTTCAGACTGATTTGGTCACTTCCGCGCTGTATTTGAATGCACTTTATTTAAGCCTGCTGGGTTTGCTATGGGTAGGTTTAACAGCGCGCAAAACAAAACGAACTTTGGATTAAATCATGATATACCGACTCATCAGACTGATTCGTAAAGAGCTGCAAGCACTGCTGGGGAGTAAGCAGGGGCGCATGATTTTGATGATGCCGGTCATTTTGCAGACGGCAATTTTTCCGTTTGCTGCGACGTTAGAAGTAAAGAACGCCAGTCTGGCGATTTACAACCAGGATGATGGTGTCGCGGGACGCGAATTAATAGAGCGTTTATCGCATGCTGCCGCATTTACGCACATCATCATGGTACATAGTCAGCAAGAATTGAACCAGACAATTGACACGCAAAGTGCGTTGCTTGCGGTGGTATTGCCGATGAATTTATCGCGTCATTTGAAGGCCCATCTACCTGCGCAAGTCCAGATGGTTGTCGATGGACGCCGATCAAACAGCGGTCAAATTGCCAGCGCTTATGCACTTCAGGTGGTGAATGATTATGGTGTCGAATCTGGCGCAAAGCCGGTCGCAAATATCACACTCAGAAATTTATCTAACCCGAATCTTGAATACAAATGGCATGTGTTGCCGAGTCTGGTTGCAATCATTACGACCATAGGCTGTTTAATCGTTACGGCATTGTCTGTCGCCCGTGAGAGGGAAGAGGGGACGTTTGACCAACTGCTGGTGTCACCATTAACTCCCGCTTATATCATGGCAGGCAAAGCTATTCCTGGCGTGATGGTTGCTTGTGTTCAAGGTAGTTTTATTGCGTCGGTTGCTCATTGGCTTTATGGCGTGCCATTTACGGGGTCATTGTTTTTGTTGTTTGCGGGAATGGTGGGCTATGGTCTGGCACTGGCTGGCGTAGGTTTGTTTATCTCGTCAATTTCGGAAACGCAGCAACAAGCGTTTTTAGGTGTGTTTTGCTTTATGACGCCCGCCGTGATGTTGTCAGGTTATGTCGCGCCTATTGAGAATATGCCGATATTTCTGCAATGGGTTGCCCATTTGAATCCTTTGACTTACTTCATTTTAATTTTGAAGGGCGTCTTCTTAAAAGGACTCGGTTTTGCCGGCGCATGGGCGTATATCTGGCCATTACTGTTGATTGCCTTTGCCAGTCTGACCTCGGCCTTGTACTTATTCCGTCGTCATATTGCATGACAAAAATAATTTTTGAATTCGCTTGTTCTGTTGAGATGAAATCTGCCATGAAAAATAATTTAAAACGCATCAATGCACACCATGCAATCAGTACATTGAGTGCCATCAGCATTCTTTTGATAATGGCAGGTTGTCATGCAGTGGGTCCCAATTATGCTGTGCCAGAAACGCATCTGCCAGCAGCCTTTAGTGCCACAAATGCAGGTCCAGAACAGCTAAAGCTTTGGTGGAAAAATTTCGGTGACGCGGACATGAATTCACTCATCGAACAAGCCCTGGCCAAAAATCCCGATGTCGCAGTCGCCGATGCCCGTTTGCGCCAGTCACGCGCGCTACAAGGCATACAGGAGGCAGCTGCCGGACCTACCCTTGAGGCAACCGGACGCTTATCAAAAGACAAGTTAAGTCAAAATAGTGAACAGTTTGCGAACGTTCCTTTGAAATCGCCGATGTTGGAATTTACCAACCGTCAGATGGGTTTTGATGCTTCCTGGGAAATTGACTTTTGGGGGCACCAACAACGCGTATCTGAAGGCGCGCAGGCGCGAGCACAGGCAAGTGCAGAACGGCTCGGTGACGTACGCTTGATTTTGGCTGCGGAAGTCGCACGAAATTACCTCGAGTTGCGTGCGGCGCAGCAACGCTATCAGATTGCTCTCGATAATTTGCATAATTTTGATGAGTCGTTGCGTTTGACAAAATTCATGTTCAGCCACGGTGAGGCAACACAACTTGACGTCGAGAAGTCGCAAGCAGCACGTGATAATTATCAGGCCTCCTTGCCGAATTTTCAGCAAATGATGCGCCAAAACGTGGTTGCACTGAGCAATTTAACGACCTCGTCTGTGCAAGAACTTGAGCTGCGTTTCACACCCATTCGCCCGTTGATCGACGTGCCGTCAACACCAGCGATTGGGATCCCCGCCGACCTGTTGATACATCGGCCAGATGTACGGGTGGCGGAGCGGGAATTGGCGGCGGCCAGCGCAGATGTAGGTGTTGCTGTCAGTGATCTTTATCCACGCTTTTCTTTGATGGGAAATGGTGGTTGGTCGTCAGTGCATTCGTCTAATTTGTTGGATGCAGCAAGTCATAACTGGAGTATAGGGCCACAATTTTCGTTACCGATTTTTAACGGGCAGCGATTGCAAAATCAAGTCAAAGCGAATCAGGCAGCGTTTGACGTCGCGGCTGCAAATTATAAAAAAGCGGTATTGGGTGCAGTTGGTGATGTTGAAATTGCTTTGTCGCGTGTTAGTCGCAGCGAAGAAAGTCGCCAGCAATTATTGGCTGCCTTGCATCAATATGAACAATTGCTGGGCAAAACGCAAAAGCAATTGAACGCTGGCGAGGTGAGTCAGTTTAGCGTGATCGAATCAAAAAAAGTCATTGCTCTACAGCGGGATCAGGTCTTACAGGCACAGATCCAAAGTTTGGATGGTCTCGTTGCCCTTTATAAAGCACTTGGCGGCGGATGGGAACCCTGACTTACGTAAGTGCGGAAAATGAAGCTAAAGCGATGCTGGATAGCAAGGAGCTTTTCTGATGAAATGCCGACTTTCGAAACATCGCTCCATGACCCGATCGTGCTTTGGTTTCCTTACCGAGCAAAAATGTCAGGCGATAAATCGCTCAATTGATATCTGTGAACAAGGTTAATGTAGCGGGCGCAGACCATTGATCTTATACTTGTTGTAAAAACATCATCAAAGAGTGCGTGAATCTTGCATGCTCAGAATTAATCTCTAACTTGCTCTAAAATTGCCACCCACCTTCAATGAAGAATGATACGGGCAAAAGTTGTATTGTCCCTTCAATAATCTTTTCTGAAGTTCTTTCATGTGGGATTTATACTCCCTGAACTGAGGTCAGCAATGCCAGCATCGCCCAAAAATTCCACCGCCGCAGAATCTATGCCTGGCACACATCCCACTGTGATCGCCACGGCACCGCACCAAATGCCTGTCATTAATACCTGGATGACCTTGCTGCTTGCGGTTTCCTGCGGTTTGATTGTGGCAAATCTGTATTATGCGCAACCATTGGTTGGTCCCATCAGTCAGGCGTTGGGGCTCGACCCTAAGGCGTCGGGCTTGATTGTAACGTTAACGCAAATTGGTTATGGCGTTGGCTTGTTGTTGATTGTTCCGCTGGGCGATTTATTCGAGAATCGTAAGTTGATTTTATGGACCATGGCACTGGGAACCGTGGCATTGCTTTGTGCCGCGACAGCCAGTACGCCCATGCTGTTTTTGACCGCTGCCTTTTGTATTGGTGTCGGCTCAGTGGCCGTGCAAATCCTCGTACCTTTAGCTGCGCATATGGCACCGGAAGCGATACGTGGCAGGGCGGTTGGTAATGTTATGAGCGGCCTAATGATGGGGATTATGCTGGCACGCCCGGTGGCTGGCTTTATCACCCAGATTTCGTCGTGGCATGTGGTGTTTTACGTTTCTACGGTGGTGATGGTGTTATTAGCATTCGTGCTTTCTAAAGCGCTGCCGCGGCGTGTGCCTGTGGCGAAGTTGGGCTATCTTGAATTGTTGAAATCGATGTGGCATCTGGCCTTGCATACGCCAGCTTTGCGTCGGCGTGCGATTTATCATGCTTGTATGTTTGCGGCGTTCAGTATGTTCTGGACCACGACACCGTTGCTGTTGGCGGGGCCAGAGTTCCATTTGTCGCAAGCGAGTATCGCTTTGTTCGCCCTGGCTGGTGTCGCCGGCGCAGTGGCTTCCCCGATTGCTGGCAGGTTAGCGGATAAAGGCTGGACGCGTCCAGCGACAGGTGTCGCCATGTTATGTGTCGCAGTCGCGTTTTTAATGACGCATATTGCGCCAAAAGGCTCAACACTTGCGTTAGTTCTGTTGGTCGTGGCGGCGATCGTGCTTGATTTCGGTGTATCTGGTAATCTGACTCTGGGGCAACGGACAATTTTTTCATTAGGAGCGGAACATCGCTCTCGCTTAAATGGCATTTATATGGCAACCTTTTTTATGGGCGGCGCCGTTGGTTCGGCCGTTGGTGCCTGGGCATATGCGTATGGCGGGTGGTGGCTGGCGTCCTGTTTTGGGTTCGCGTTGCCGGTCATCGCTTTGCTCTATTTTTCTACTGAATAAATAAGGGATCTTATGTCGAAATTTTATGCATTCTGTGCGGTTTCTTTACTGGCATTTAGCGCTCTTTACACCAACCATGCTCATTCAACTGAGACGAGTAACGACGCAAAGATCAAAATTGTGGTGCAGGTTAGTGATGAGGATCCACGCAAATGGAATCAAGCGCTTGGCAATATTAA
Organism: Undibacterium sp. SXout20W; assembly: GCF_049340285.1. NCBI lineage: Bacteria > Pseudomonadati > Pseudomonadota > Betaproteobacteria > Burkholderiales > Oxalobacteraceae > Undibacterium > Undibacterium sp. SXout20W. The sequence continues at coordinate 82,735 of NZ_JBMPPH010000012.1, forward strand.
AAACATTCAAAAAGATTTGGGCGCTGAGCGCGTTGAGGTCGAATTGGTCGCCTTTGGTCCCGGCGTTGCAATGTTAAAAGCAGATGCGACAACTGCAGCGCGGGTAAGCGAGGCCAAAGCAGATGGTGTCATGTTGAATGCGTGTCAAAATACAATGAATGCATTGAAATTAAAACCTGAAGACATGAATCCGGTCGTTACCTATGTGCCATCCGAGGCGGGTGAGATTGTTAAAAAACAGCATGCAGGGTACGCCTATTTGCGACCTTGAATTATCACTATGAACGGAAACGTAGAGACATGAATACTTGCATTGCGTCTCTTTGCCCTCTATGCGGCAGTACGATGGCAAGCGATTCAGATATCTGTGACTACGACAAGGATGCGGAATCTGCCCCTACTTTAGGCGACTATGCAGCGATGAATTCGGGACTTTTAACACATGATGAGCATGTGCTGATCGTCGCCAGATGGGCGATGCATAGGCCGGCAGGCCTGGGGCAAAAAAGTTTGCAGAAATTCAAAGCGGTTGTCTTGGAAAAGTGGGGGCAGTTTCAGCAACGATATCCTCTGTCGGCTGAGAATAAAACACTTACCAGATGAGCGGCGGGTTGTAGGCAATTCGAATCTGTTCGTAAATTCTTATTTCTGTAAATCTTTCTTTGGTGCTGCCCACATCAGCTTGTTTTTAATCTTTAATACACGTTTCCAAATCCAGGGCGCTTCACGTTTTGCTTGTTGTTCTGCATCATCATCTTTGATCTTATTAATCGGGTCGAGCAGGGTAATATCTTTCACACTGACTTCTTCCTCTTTCAGCTTCTCTGGTGTCTTGTTACCTCGATCAATAATTAAGCCATCACTGAGATGATAGGCAGCGATAGCGGCCGCTATTGCAGGGTTATTGATCATCGATGTCGCATCGTTGAGGGAATGGGGTGAAACAAGGGCAGCGGCTGGCTGATTATTCATGTTTATCTGTGTTGTCGCTGAGGTGTTGTTTGCGATCGTTGTGGAGCCGATCTGCGCAGGGATAACATTGGGTGAGACGGTGCTATTTTGAATTAAATTATTTTCAAACGTCGCCGAATTGAGATGTTCTGCGGCAATTGCACTTATTAATGCTTCGCTGCTCAACGTTGTTTGCAACTCAGCATTGAGTAATGCCTGTGCGTCGGTAAGTGTTGTTACAAACTGCTGTTCATTGATATCGGGATGTGGATTAATCGTCGATGGTACTGAGATCAGTTCAAGATGCTTTACGGCATTGTCTTGTGCATTTTTTAATATATTAATTTGATTTTGTAGAGAAAGTTGTTCGACATTATGTTGTAACGCAGTATCAGATAGCTCTACGACGCTGCCATCAACACTGATGGCCTTGCTGGCGTGATCAATTGCGGTGTTCGCTGGCGTTGCGGCACTACTCACCGGCTCGATGATGAACGTCGGCAAAATTGATGTTAGTGGCTCAATCGGTGACGCACTCATGTCGTTCTCCGTAAAGGATTCTTTGCTTGTTATCGGCAATTCTCAGAAGTAGTTAAGCGAATTTGCCGAGCAATGCGCAAAAAACTGTTTTCGATCAATAAAGGTTTCATTGTTTTTATGGTTTTTATTATGTTTAGGCAATTAAAATACACATTTTTAACGCGTATTTTAATTGTCTGTGATTCACAATGGCGGCCATCGTCACTTCTTATTGCTATCGGGTATTTAATTGATTCAAAACGGTTCAGCGAACAAATCTTATGACGGGGTATTTGACATTTGAGGCGCCTTGATTGATTGATTCAGTCTGATGTCGGTGGCACACAAAATGCCATGGATAAAAGTTTCGCTGGCGTGAAGTGGCACTTTGACGAGGAGAGCGAACAGGGTTGGTAAATATCAACTTATCCGCAAGTAGAGTATGCCACGCCGTATTTCGCCGCTGTTAAAAAAGGTTTGCCTGACAAAAAAAGCAACTTCTTATTACTTTTTGAAGTCGTGCGCGCATTTGAAGCATTCGATATACATCTCGAAGCTGGGCGATAGGTGCGGCTGCAAGAGCGAAATGATAGTTGGATTGCGGGCGTCGTGCTGACGCACGAGGTTCGTAATGGATTTGAGTGATGGTTGAGTAACATGATGAAATGTCATTACATTAATCACAAATCGAGCTTCTCGTTAAGTTGGGCGCTCGTGTTGATCTGAGTGATAACATGACACTCCTTTTGGCGGTCGGACATGACGTTCATAACAGCCTGGCATCACCAAGTTCAGTGATGACGTACTTGGTGTGCAAATGAAGTACTGAAGACGTACTGAAAGATTGTCAGCTTAAAAATGACGTCACTTATTTTTATTTTTGCCGGCAGCGCGGTTCTCGACATTGACTTCTTGAATCGCTTCGGCAAATTCCGAAATATCTTCAAAGCTTTTGTACACCGAGGCAAAGCGGATATAAGCAATTTTGTCGAGTCGTTTTAATTCACGCATCACCAGTTCGCCGAGCTGCACCGACATAATTTCACGCTCTCCGCTGGCAAGTAATTTTTCTTCGATGCTCTGCACGGCGTTATCCACGGCTTCAGCAGAAACCGGACGCTTGCGTAACGCTAACATCAAACTGGCTCGTAATTTGGTTGACTCGTATTCAGAGCGGCTGCCATTTTTCTTGACGATGACAGGCATAATCAATTCAATACGTTCGTAGGTCGTGAACCGTTTGTCGCACTGAGCGCAACGCCGGCGACGACGCATAACGTTGCCTTCTTCAGAAACGCGGGTATCGATGACTTGGGTGTCGTCGTGATGACAGTAGGGGCATTTCATTTAATTATCGAGGTGTCTTTTATAACTTATTGCAGTTTGACTTAATAAAACGCCACTCGTCGAGTGGCGTTTTGCAGTAGGTATTTAGATCTTACTTCGCATAAACAGGGAAAGCACTAGTCAGCTCTTTGACTGCTGCTTTTACACGTTCGATCGTTGCTGCATCGTTAGGATTATCCAAAACATCCGCAATCAAATGGCCAACTTTGATTGCTTCTGCTTCTTTAAAACCACGTGTTGTGAATGCTGGGCTGCCAAGGCGAATGCCAGAAGTTACCATCGGTTTTTGTGGATCGTTAGGAATGCCGTTTTTGTTGCATGTCATGTGTGCAGAACCCAGAATCGCTTCCGCTTCTTTACCGGTCAAACCTTTTGGTCGCAAATCAACCAGCATCACGTGAGATTCAGTGCGACCAGAAACGATGCGCAAGCCGCGTTCTGTCAATGTTTGCGCCAGTGCTGCCGCATTTTTAACAACTTGTTCCTGGTAGGCTTTGAATTCTGGTGTCAGCGCTTCTTTGAACGCAACAGCTTTACCAGCGATGACGTGCATTAACGGACCACCTTGCAAGCCCGGGAAAATCGCAGAGTTGATTTTCTTCGCAATCGTTTCATCGTTTGACAAGATGATGCCGCCGCGTGGACCGCGCAAGCTCTTGTGTGTTGTTGATGTGACGACGTCAGCGAAAGGCACTGGGTTTGGGTACACGCCAGCGGCGATCAGGCCAGCATAGTGCGCCATGTCGACCATGAAGTAAGCGCCAATTTCTTTAGCGATTTTGCTGAAACGTTCGAAATCGATACGCAATGCGAACGCAGAAGCACCCGCGATGATCAGTTTTGGCTTGGTTTCGCGTGCCAATTTTTCCATGGCGTCGTAGTCGATGTCTTCATTTGCATCGAGGCCATAAGAAACGACATTGAACCATTTACCAGACATATTCAATGGCATGCCATGAGTCAGGTGACCGCCTTCAGCCAGGCTCATGCCCATGATGGTGTCACCTGGATTGAGTAAAGCAAAGAACACGCCTTGGTTGGCTTGGGAGCCAGAGTTTGGTTGAACGTTAGCAAAGTTCGCACCGAACAATTGTTTTAAGCGGTCAATCGCCAATTGTTCTACGACGTCAACGTGCTCGCAGCCGCCGTAGTAGCGTTTGCCGGGATAGCCTTCAGCGTATTTGTTGGTCAGTTGAGAGCCTTGGGCTTCCATGACAGCAGGTGAAGTGTAATTTTCAGAGGCGATCAGCTCGATGTGTTCTTCCTGGCGATGGTTTTCCAGTTGAATCGTTGCGAACAATTCTGGATCGATATTGGCGAGTGTATGATTTTTAGCAAACATGGCTTTCCTGATTTTCCTGTTAATTTAAAAAACGTGATCGGTGATTGTTTTCTATGAGGTGTCAGTCTGACGTGGTCGTAGAGTGGCAGCCTCACAAATTTACCATCAGGCTACCCAGGCGCACGGCTGAGGTCATTCGACCTCGAAATCTCACGCTTCCCGATGGATATCCATCTTTTGTTGTTGAATAAATAATGCGTTTAACAACGTTTTCGCCAGTCACGTGAGACGAAATGGTGCGCAGATTTTACGTGATGCCTCATGAATGGGCAAGCGGGGAGTTCTAAGTTTTCCAACTTTGCGGATTCTACGTAGTTGTCACATGGCGAAAAACCGCAGAAGCAGCAGGATTTTCTCTTTGCGTAATTTTGTTACTTCCGTATGATCTGCTGCAATGCGTAAAAGCCCTTAGAATAGAGGCCAAACGGGGTAAATAGAGTGAAAAAGACGTTCGGCAGATTGTCGAAAGTCTTCGAGGTTGGTTAATTATTGTCTTAAAGGAAATTGTATGATCGTCTTAGTTACAGGTGCAAGTTCAGGTTTTGGCGAAGAAATTGCCAGAAAATTCGTCCGTGGAGGCCATCGCGTCATTGCCGCAGCTCGTCGTTTAGAGCGCCTCAAAGCGTTGCATGAAGAATTGGGTGAAAATTTATTGCCCGTGGAGTTAGATGTAACGAGTAAGGAATCGATCCGGCAAGCGCTTACTGGATTGCCTGATGCATGGAAAAATATCGATGTACTCGTGAATAATGCGGGCTTAGCCTTGGGTACGGAGCCAGCGCATTTGGCCTCTCAGGATGAGTGGGACACCATGATCGATACAAACTGTAAAGGTTTAGTCACGATGACCCGTGCTTTACTGCCTGAGATGGTTGCTCGCAATAGCGGCATGATTATCAATATCGGATCGATTGCAGGTTCTACGGCTTATCCGGGCGGTAATGTTTACGGCGCAACTAAAGCTTTTGTTGATCAATTTACGAAAAATCTGCGGGCTGATATGGTAGGTACTGGTGTTCGTACAACCAATATCGCGCCAGGACTATGCGGTGGCACCGAATTTTCAAATGTACGTTTCCGTGGCAACGATGACGCCGCCGCTAAAGTGTATGAAGGCACCGTGCCGCTCACCGCGGTTGATATCGCAGAAACAGCGTTTTGGATCGCTACATTACCACCACATGTGAATATTAATTACATCGAGATGATGCCAACTTGTCAGGGATTTGGTCCCTTGAATATCAAGCGCCAATCAGCGTAAACGGGATATTCAGAACGTACTTTGGTCGCTCTGAATTTTGTTAATACTGAAGGGGAGTATCAATATTGACATGTGAAAACGCTATTATCCGCAATGATAGTGGTCATGCCGTTCAAGATACTCCCTTTAACAAGTTAAAAAATGTCGCAAATATTTAATTGGAACGCCCGTGTTTATTACGAAGATACGGATGCAGGCGGTATCGTTTTTTATGCCAACTATCTGAAATTTTTTGAACGTGCACGTACCGAGTGGTTGCGCGCCTACGGAATTAGTCAACAGCAGATGTCGCAAGAGTTCGAGGTGATGTTTGTCGTTAAAGCAACAGCTGTTGAATATCATGCACCTGCCAGACTTGATGATGAACTTAGATTGACCGTCGTGGTCGAAAAACTAGGCCGTGCCTCGGTACAGTTTATCCAGGAGGCTTGGTGTGGCGAACGGTTATTAACATCCGGAAAGATAAAAGTCGGATGCGTTGGGACGACAAGTCTTCGTCCATCCCCAATACCAGATGTTATATTGGCAAAAATTTCTGTATAGTCCCAGCTTGGGCCGAGAAATTGTGGGGCTACGTCGTTCGTCGGATTGTTTTTCTGTATGTTGTTTTTATTTATTGGATTAGTCGTTGACTAAATCGTTGACTAAATCGTTGACTAAATCGTTGGCAAAATCGTTGACTAAATCGTTGACTTAATGCATCGCTTGATCCTTTTTTGTTCCTTATTTTAATTCTTTTCTGATTCTTTTCTGATTTTATGACCGCTACACAAGATCTTTCATTTTTGAGCCTGATTAGTAATGCATCTATTTTGGTGCAGTTGGTTTTGCTGCTTTTGCTCGGTGTTTCACTGACAAGTTGGACGTACATTTTTAGCAAAATGTTTGCGATTAAAAAAGCACGTGCTCAAACTGAACAATTTGAGAAAAATTTCTGGTCAGGTGGCAACTTGTTGGAGTTATATCAGGAAGCAATCAGCAATCGCCGAAATGCCACTCAAAAAATCGGTACGATGGAATGCATTTTTGAAGCGGGAATGAGTGAATACCAAAAAGTAAAAAATGCCAATAAAGCATCGTTGGACGCGGGTGCTATGCTCGACGGCGCACGCCGTGCAATGCGCGCAGCCTATCAGCGTGAAATGGATTTGCTTGAATCTCATTTATCGTTCTTAGCGTCGGTCGGCTCTGTTTCACCTTATATTGGCTTGTTTGGAACTGTTTGGGGAATTATGAATTCTTTCCGTGGATTGGCCAATGTGCAGCAAGCAACTCTTGCTGCCGTCGCGCCAGGCATTGCAGAAGCCTTGATCGCAACGGCGATTGGTTTATTTGCGGCAATTCCTGCGGTGTTGGCATATAACCGCTATTCGCATGAAATCGACAGATTGGCGATTCGATTTGAAACTTTTATCGAGGAATTCTCGAATATTCTTCAACGTCAATCACGTTAATATTGAGTCTGCATGAGTTATCTGCGTGGCGAACGTAAACGCAAATTTAAGGCCGAGATCAACGTTGTTCCGTATATCGACGTGATGTTGGTGCTGTTGGTCATTTTTATGGTCTGTGCCCCAATGACCAATCCTAGTGTGATCAACTTACCAACGGCAGGTCAATCAACGCAACCCCCTTCGTCATACATAGAAATTTCGATCGCGAAAAATAATACTTGGGCGATTGCGATTAAGAGTAAGACGGACGCTGGTGGCAGTGTTGACCCGGAAGATAAAGAAGAAACCTCAGACCGCGAAAAGTTGATGCAAAAATTGCGTGAGTATCACGCCGCAAAACCCGAGCTCGCGGTGTTGGTTTCTGCTGATAAAAAAGTGGAATATGACAATGTTGTTCAGGTCATCGCTGACGCAAAAAAAATAGGCTTTAGTCGCGTTGGATTGGCAACTAAGTAATTGCCCATGACCAAACCTCGATTTCCTATACCGCTGACCTGCCTCCTACTAAGCATGGTCAGCGTAGATGGTCTGGCCCAGGACGTCACTCCTCGCCAAAACACCGACATAAGTTCAAACAGCACGACGAGCGAGCTGCGTCCTCCAGCCGATATCGGTAAGGAATCGAATGATCTCAGTAATAAATTTGTCGATACAAAGAATGAGGTTAAGGCGGCGACAGAAATCCTGCCAGCTGCAGTGCCCAAATCAGCAAGAATGAGTGGTACGTTTCGTTTGCAGGCGGCAAAAAGCGATTGGTCGGCACAATTGGAAGAACATATTCCGGAATTTGCCGCGAATGCTGAACCACAAAATATTACGCCATCTTTGTTGCGTCGGATGCGCCAGGATATTGGCGATATTTTAGCGACCGAAGGCTATTTCTCGCCTCAGATTGAATTTGAAAATATCAACGAAGGTGCGCTGAGAGATCCAAACTCAAGTTCTGAAAAAATTATTCACGTTAAGATTGAAGCTGGTCCACGCACCGTTATTTCGGTAGTGAATATTCAATTTGAAGGCGCATTAAAAAATGCGGTCGATGCGCGAGAGGCGCAAGCAATTCAACGTCGTGATGCGGCAATTGAAGACTGGGATTTGAAACCAGGCAATCCTTTCCGTGAGGATCTCTGGAGTCAGTCTAAAAACCAGCTCACTGAAGGCTTGCGTGCCCATGTTTACGCGGCTGCGAAGCTGAGTAGTAGCGCGGCGAATGTCGATGTGGAATCGAATTCAGCGGCACTTGAACTGGTGGTCGATAGTGGTCCCATATTCAGTTTTGGCGCGCTACAGGTCACTGGCCTAAAACGTTATCAGCAATGGCTGCTTGATCGTTATCAGCCGCCACATGAAGGCGAGTTGTATTCCAGGGCTCGTCTATTAGAGTTTCAGCGAGCATTACAGAATTCACCCTATTTTGCGTCGGTTGCGGTCGCCATCGAAGCCGATCCGGAAAAGGCGCATGGGGTGCCGATTGACGTCAATTTGGTCGAACGTAAGCCACGTGATCTTAGTTTTGGATTGGGGTATAGCACAAACACTGGATTTCGCGGCGAAATCGCCTATCGCGATCGAGATATTGCGAGTAAGGCTTGGGATCTCCGAAGCGCGATCCGTATTGAACAAAAACGTCAGGTTGGCTATGCAGATATTTATTTGCCACCGCATGATAACAAGCTTGATTCTTTTGGCGTGATTGCAGATCGCGAAAATCTCTCGGGCGTAATGACCGTTAGAGATGCGGTAGGTATTAAACGCACGACGACCAATGGCCACGTCGAACAACGCTTAGGACTTAATTTGGTGCGTGAAAAGAATACCGTCGAGGGCGAGCAAACGCAAATCAGTAAAGCGCTCGTTGCCAACGTTGGGTGGACCTGGCGCGATGTTGACGATGCCTTTGCGCCACGTAACGGACAAATTTATCAACTGGATCTAGCTGGTTCAGAAAAAGCATTTCTTTCCGATCAGCGCTTTTTCCGTCTATATGCTAAATACCAACGTTGGCTGCCGATTGGCAAAACGGATAATGTCATATTGCGTGCCGAAGTTGGCCAGGTATTTTCCGATGGTGATCAGGGGATCCCTGAAGACTATTTATTTCGCACTGGCGGTAGCTCCACTGTCCGTGGTTATTCCTATCAAAGTTTGGGGATTCAACAGGGACTGGCGGTGACGGGTGGGCGCGTAATGACAGCGGTAAGTGCCGAGTACGTGCATTGGATCGACAGCACCTGGGGTGTGGCTACGTTTGTTGATGCTGGCGATGCGGCTGATAGTTGGCATGATCTGAGTATGCACAAGGCGTTCGGTGTTGGTGCGCGTTATCGTACTCCGGCTGGACCGATTGCGCTGGATGTGGCTTATGGTTGTCAGACGAAAAAACTGCGTTTAGATTTTTCTATCGCGATTGCTTTCTGATATGGAAAAAAATCCGCCCCCACAAACGGCAGAGCAACAGGCGCTCGTAGCCACCAGACGTTTTTCTGTATTGAAGTTATCACTGACCTTGTTGTTGGTGCTTTGTACGTCGTTCATATTTTTGCTGGCATGGGCGATTAAGACGCAAAGTGGAACACAAGTATTATTTTCTTTTGCCCATTATCTGACCGCGGGAAGCCTGCAGACGACAGGCATTAAGGGATCGATTGGTGATGATCTCGAACTGGATCAATTGTCATTTCATTCCTCGACAGTCAAGCTTGACGCCAGCGGCGTACACTTGATGTGGCAACCAAGTGCTCTGTGGCATAAGCAAGTATTGATTGATCGGTTGCACGTAACGTCTTTGCGGATTGCGACCAAATCTGATAATGCCCCAACCAGCTTGCCGCAGCAATTAGCATTGCCTCTTGACCTCTTTGCCAAAGACATCGCGTTGGGGCAATTATTGATTGCGGAATTTGTTGATCATGTTGACGTAGGCGCAAAACCAGAACCACTTAAATTTAGTGCCATCAGTGGTCAACTGAATTTTGCGCAGGGGCGCTATCAAACGGTATTTTCGTTGAATTCGCCATGGGGTCGAGTAAAAGCGAACACCTTAAGCCTGGACGCACATCGACCATTTGTGCTTAAGGCTGATGCCAATTTGCAAGGGCAAGTTGTTCAGGACATTCCGGCAGTCAACGTTGCATTGAATGCCGACGGTTCTTTGCAAGAATTAAAATTGCGTTTAAAGGCGCAATTTTCCGAAAATCAACAGGCTCAAGAGGGACAATCCAAGCTTGCTATCCTGAATGGGCATGCGAACGCAACATTGACGCCATTTGCGCCGCAATTGTTGAAGCAGCTAGACGTCGATGTGCAACATCTCAACCCTGCTGCGTGGAGTGCGTCTGCACCAAGCGCTGATTTGCGTGTGGTGGCAAGTGGGCAACCTGATCTCACGCAAAAAAATAAAACAGATAACTTGACCGGTGAGCTTCATGCAACCAATGCACAAGTTAATTCTTTAGATCAAAATGGTCTGCCAGTCCGTCAAATTGACGCGCAGTATTTATGGCAGGGTTCGCAATTAAATTTGACAAATTTGCGCGTTTTGCTGGCGGGTGATGGCACGGCAAAGGGGGGGGCGAATATCGCCTGGCATGCAGCGCAGCCAAGTGCGGACGTGCGTATCGCATTAAGTAACGTGGACTTGCTTCAAATCGATCAACATTTGCGGCACACGAAAGTGAGTGGTGAAGTGACGGCGAAAACCACCGCACAACAACAGATCACATTGCAAGCTCAGTTGCATGACGTCGGTACGCAACTCAATACTGACTTGAATTATGATATTCGTCAGCAGCTACTCGGCGTCAAACAAATCAATTTGGTATCGCAAGAGTCCCACGTCGAGGGGCAGGGGGAAATGAGTTTTGTCGGTAATCAGGCATTCCACTTTAAAGGCACCATCGCTAATTTTGATCCGGCAAAATGGCTTGCTGTACCGTCCGGACATCTGCAAGCGGATCTAAATGCGTCAGGGCAATTACTGCCCAGTGTCAGCATTGCAGCGAGTATGCCGCATTTTCAGGGACAATACGCTGGGCAGATGGTGCAAGGAAATTTTGATCTGCAATGGCGTGCTCAACAGATTCAGCTACACCAATTTGATTTGCGTTGGGGTAGTAACCATTTGAATGCGCAGGGTGCATGGGGTGGTATCAATGATGCGATGAAAATTCAGGTTGAGGCGCCGCAATTAAGTGAATTCAATTCCGTATTAGCTAGTCAGCACATAGCTTTAAATGGCGATCTAAAAGGAAATATCCTTTTGCAAGGTCAATTTTCCGAGCCTGCCGGTTTGTTAAATATTCAATCAGAAAAGCTTCAGATTACTCAGGTTGAGCAACAGTATTCGTTGCAAAAATTGGCGGGAAAGGTCAGTTTGTCTCGAGGCTCAAATGGCGTTTTTGAGGGCGAACTGAGCGCAAGTCATATTCGTAGCGATGCTAATTCGGTCGCTGATCCCGACGATAAAATTGAGCAAGTAACATTGAGCATGAAAGGTCAACGTGCTGCGCATGACATTACGATGCAAGTGCAATTTCCTGGTCAACAAAATGTGTCGGCAAAACTCAGTGGTGGTTTGCGTACCGTTCAGCTCAATAAAGAAAATTCATGGGGTTGGGTTGGTCAGTTGCAGTCGTTGCTTTTGAATGGACAAGCCGATGGGCAATTGACTAGTCCGACTGCAATCAGTCTATCGCCGCAGGCAGTGCATGTCGGCGGTTTGCATCTCAATAGTAATTTGGCGAATATTTCTCTTGAGCAACTTGATTGGACGCCACAAGCGCTAAAGACTCAGGGAAAAGTGGCTGGTGTTCAGGTGACTGAGCTGTTAAATTTTTTCAGACCACAATACGCGGTGACGGGTAGTTTGAAGCTCAACGCTGATTGGAATATTCAGCTCGCAGATACAGTTCGCGGTGAAATCAATATTCAAAAGCAGAGCGGGGATCTTCGGTTTAATGACCCTGACGGCACTGGGACACCAATTCCTTTGGGTATTCGTGATTTGCAGGCGAAACTAACGATGGGCGGTTTGGTTGCCGGGACGGATGGTCAGCGAATAAATTTACTGCTTGATGCCAATGGCGCCCGTTTGGGACAGCTACATTTGCAGGCTAACTCCTTGCTAAGCAGACAAAATAGTCAATGGAGGCTTGCAAGTTCGACACCTTTAGTTGGCAAGGTCACTGCCGTTTTGCCAGACCTGGAATGGGTGGGCGCTTGGATTAACCCCGGCCTGGTATTGAAAGGGAAGTTAAATCTGGATGCTAATCTAAGTGGTACTTTGGCTAGTCCTCATTATCATGCGGATATCGCTGCCAGAGAGCTTGAATTGGCATTTGCCTCAGAGGGTCTGTTATTGCCCAATGGCTTGTTGGATGCACAAATTGATGATGCGCATTTGAAATTAACCCGTCTTCAGTTTTCAAATACCGTGACGGCGCTACCGCAGCATGAGCAATTTAGGGGATGGGACGCGCTTGGTAAGCGCGGGGAATTCAATGCAAGTGGTGAACTGGATATCGGTAAGGAAACTGGCTCGATTAAGGCTGAATGGCAGCAATTTCCTATGCTGCAACGTAAGGATCGATGGCTGCAAATTTCTGGCCAGGCAAGCATCGTCGAGGCAAATAATATCTGGAGCCTCACAGGAAAAGTGTCTACAGATGGTGCCTATTTCAAGTTACCGAAACTTCCTCCGCCCAGCCTTTCTAGTGACGTGAATGTCATTCGCAAGAAAGATAAGTTCAGTGCAAAAAATGGTGATGCCTCTGTCACCAAAAAAGGCTTGAAAACACGCGTTGATGTCAGTTTTGATATGGGTTCGCGCTTTGTTTTTGTTGGTCGCGGATTAGATACGAGTTTAGCGGGTAGTTTGCGACTGCGTTCCATAGATGGCAGCCCTTTGCAGGCAACCGGCACGATTAATACGGTAAAAGGCTCCTACGAAGGTTACGGGCAACAATTGACAATCTTGCGGGGCATTTTGAATTTTCAGGGGCCGCCCGGTAATCCGGGGCTGAATATTCGGGCTCTACGCCAAGGCTTGCCGGTTGAGGCAGGTGTAGAGGTTGTTGGGACAGTGGTTGCTCCTCAAGTGCGTTTGGTGTCAGAACCAGATGTTCCGGATACCGAAAAATTGACGTGGCTTGTTTTGGGACGGGGATCCGATCAATTAGCGGGTGGGGACGCCTCATTATTGATGTCTGCTGCCAGCGCTATTTTTGGTGGCGACGGTAGCCGTAATGTCCCTAAGGATATTGTACAAGGACTTGGTTTTGATGAGTTCTCGATTGGTAGCGCGAGTGGCGCACTGTCGTCTCATGTGCCTGGGCAAACTGTTGCTGGCGCGACGTCGACCTCAACCAGTACTACGAATACTACGGATCAGGTAGTTAGTGTAGGTAAGCATCTTATGCCGGGTCTGGTCTTAGCTGTCGAACGCGGATTGGGTGACGGCAGCGGTGCAGTCAAATTAAGCTGGCAGCTTACCCGAAGGATCACGGTTGTCGGTCGCACTGGCAGTGAGTCCGCAGTGGATATCAATTACACATTTTCATTTAATTAGAAAAAAAGTAATAAATTCGCTAAGCAAACAGTAAAAATACAGGAAGTACATGTCGTATCTTAATTGCGACATAATCGGCGCTGCTCCGCACATAAATCGTCAGTTAATGCAAATTCTAATCACAGAATTATTTTTTCTTGTAAAATCTAATTTCGTTGATTATGCTTTTTTCTGCAGTGTTTGCGTGTAGTGTCTCGGTTTACTTCAATAGCGTGAGTTTTATAAGGAAATTTATTTTATTGAAACCCGATGTTATTTTGCAAATTGTGACGGCCCCTCTTTGAGCCATTGAAGGTTTATATTAGTGCGGAGATTACATGCGTTCGAACCTACCTATCACTAACCGGGAATATGTCCTGGGCGATGATGAAACCATCGTATCCAAAACCGATTTACAAGGAAATATTACTTATATTAATGATGATTTTGTCCGCGTCAGCGGTTTTTCAGAAATTGAATTAATCGGCGCGCCTCAGAATATAGTTCGTCATCCGGACATGCCAGTCGAAGCCTTTGCTGATTTTTGGAGTACGATTAAAAACGGTAAAGCGTGGACAGGGTTGGTCAAGAATCGTTGTAAAAATGGTGATCATTATTGGGTTGAGGCGACAGCGGCACCATTGATACAACATGGTCAAATGGTCGGCTACACGTCAATTCGTGTCAAACCGGCGCGCGACAAAGTGAATGCCGCAGAAGCAGCGTACCGGGCGCTCAAAAATGGCGATACCTCGATTCGCATTCAAGAAGGCGCGGTAATCCGCAACGCCACTGTCAGAAAGCTAAACCCGTTTGCAGGCATGCGATTGGCGACGAAGTTGACTCTTTTTATCGCTGTCATTGCCATTTTGCTCATCTCGTTTGCCACACTTGCTTTAACGGGAACTTTAAAAAATTATTCTGAGATTGTGGCAGTGTTCGGTATCGCTGGTACGCTGTTTGCAATTGCTTTTGGAATCCATTTGTACGGGGCGATTATTACGCCGGTTGTGGATTTGAAAACTGCCATTGAAACAATGAGCTCAGGCGATTTGTCAGACACCATCGTGGCAGCTGGCAATAATGAATTCACTGATCTGACGCAGGCGATTCGGGTGTTGCAAACGAATATTAAACTGTTGATTGGGCAAATCAAACAAACGACAGGTCACGTCACCGAAGGTGCAAATGAAATTGCCCAAGGAAATGCGGATTTATCCTCACGCACAGAGTCGCAAGCAAGTTCATTGGAGGAAACTGCCTCATCGATGGAAGAGTTGACCTCAACCGTCAAACAAAATGCTGACAATTCACGCGAAGCGAGTCAGTTGGTCGTTTCCTCGGCACATGTTGCAGAACGCGGTGGCGTCGCAGTGTCAAACGTCGTTACTACAATGGGAGTTATTAAGACTAGCTCCAGTAAAATCTCCGATATTATTGGCGTGATCGATGGTATTGCATTCCAGACGAATATTTTGGCGCTAAATGCGGCAGTTGAGGCCGCACGTGCTGGTGAGCAAGGTAGAGGCTTTGCCGTAGTTGCGAGTGAAGTCCGAAATCTGGCGCAGCGCAGTGCTAATGCGGCGAAAGAAATTAAGGTACTGATTAATGATTCTGTATCGCAGGTTGAAGTTGGTGCAAGATTGGTCGACGAAGCGGGCGGTACCATGAGTGAAATTGTCAGTGGAGTAAAACGTGCGGCTGAAATCATGCACGAAATCACTGCTGCTAGTCAGGAACAAAGTGCCGGCATCGATCAGATCAACCAGGCTGTCGTCCAAATGGATGATATGACACAGCAAAATGCGGGTCTTGTAGAAGAAGCTGCTGCTGCTGCCGAAAGCCTGAAAAATCAAGCGCACCAGTTGACAGACTTGGTGAACTCTTTCAAGTTGGTAAGATCGTCTGGAAAAACAAGTTCTCCAATAAGGCAAGCACAGTCTGGTTCTACGCCTCGTCAAGCAGGCTCAAATCGGACTAAACGATTGGCGTTGTCGTCAGCCAGTGAGGATTGAGAACGGTGTTTTTTGAATCCTTGGTTTCCGTGCGATATGTAGGCGGCGGATTGATTCAATGCGATTAGCGAAGTAAACTTTTAGTTCAATATTAAAAGCAAAATAGAATGTCTATTTTGCTTTTTTTGGCAATGCATCTGGTTCAATGGCTAAGCAAGCAAAAACATTGGTTCGACAGCCAACACGGACTCAAACCCAAAGAGTCGCAATCTCGGCTTCAAATAAGTATTGAGTTTTTTTGATCACCCCTATGCCCAATCTGCAGAAATGTGTCAGATTCTGATTGGCGCAATTGCGATAAATTATGGCTAAATGTCGTAATGCTGACGTTTGGTTTTTACTTATACTGACTGCATATAATGAAGTGAGCGTATTGGGTCGCGTTTGACTTTACTACGCCAACGAACTTTCTAACGATATGCAAACAGCGACTAAACATATTTCTCCCGACACTGCGGTTACTTCGGGTGTCGAAACAACAGGATTCAGGGTCTTGGGAGCAATTAGTTTTGCTCATTTTCTTAACGACATGATTCAATCTCTGATTCTGTCGATCTACCCACTACTCAAAGGGAATTTCAACCTGAATTTTGCGCAGATTGGTTTAATTACGTTGACGTATCAAATCACTGCATCGATTTTGCAACCGGTCGTCGGTATTTACACTGATAAACATCCTAAACCCTATTCACTTGCCTTGGGTATGGGATTTACTCTGGTAGGTTTGTTGCTACTATCCATTGCGCCGAATTATGGTCTGATCTTACTGGCAGCAGCGCTGGTGGGGACAGGGTCATCTATTTTTCATCCGGAATCATCGCGTGTCGCACGTATGGCGTCTGGCGGGCGCCATGGATTAGCACAGTCGATTTTTCAAGTAGGAGGAAATGCAGGCAGTTCAATGGGCCCATTGTTGGCTGCGTGGATTATCATCCCGCATGGTCAGACCAGCATTGCCTGGTTTTCCGTTGCTGCATTGTTGGCGATTGGCATCTTGTGGCAAATTGGAAATTGGTACAAACGTAAACGTCAGGAGGCGACGGCTAAACCAGCAAAATCGGGACACGCTCATGTTCTCTTGCCCCGCAAGAAAGTTGTATTGTCGATAAGCATTCTGCTACTGCTGATTTTTTCAAAGTATTTTTATATGGCAAGTTTGAGTAGTTATTTTACTTTTTATCTGATGAGTAAGTTTCATTTGTCAGTGCAAGACGCGCAAATACATTTATTTATTTTCCTGTTTGCAGTCGCCACTGGCACAGTCTTGGGTGGGCCAATTGGCGATAAGCTTGGCCGTAAGCTTGTGATCTGGGTTTCAATTCTTGGTGTCGCCCCATTTACGCTGATGCTACCGTACGCTAATTTATTCTGGACTAGCGTATTGTCCGTGATTATTGGTGTTATTTTGGCGTCCGCGTTTTCGGCAATTCTGGTTTTTGCACAAGAATTAGTTCCAGGAAAAATTGGCACAGTATCTGGTTTGTTTTTTGGTTTCGCGTTTGGTATGGGGGGTATCGGTGCAGCGGCTTTGGGTAAGTTAGCCGATCTGACCGATATTTATTTTGTATATCAAGTGTGTTCGTACTTGCCGTTGTTGGGGTTAGCGGCTGCATTTTTGCCGAACTTGGAAAAACTACCGCATGAGGTAAGTTGACCCATAGCGACTTTGTCGCAAATATAAAAACCGTGCTGTAAAATCAAAAACGTGCCTTGTGATTTCATCGCACGTTTTTTGTTATCTTCTCAGAAAGCAACTCATGTCCATTGCTTGGAACGTATTTACTCCATGGTCCGCTTTATCAGGCGGAATCATGATCGGCGCTGCAGCAGCGATGTTAATCCTGTTAAATGGAAAGGTCGCCGGAATCAGTGGCATTCTGGCTGGCATATTAAAACCCCTGACCAGCGACAGCGCCTGGCGCTTCACTTTTATCGTTGGCTTGATGGCGGCACCTTTGATTTATAGCTTGTTTGCACCTTTGCCATTGCTACAGATTGATGCCAGTGTTGGACGACTGTTATTAGCGGGATTATTGGTGGGAATTGGCACTCGTTACGGTTCCGGTTGTACGAGCGGTCATGGTGTGTGCGGTTTGTCCAGATTGTCACTGCGTTCACTTGTAGCAACGCTGACATTTATGGGGTTCGGCTTTATTACCGTGTTCGTCACACGTCACTTACTGGCCATCTGAAAGATTTATATATGACAAAAATAACTTCTTTATTTGCAGGTCTGTTGTTCGGTCTTGGATTGATCGTCAGTGGTATGGTGAATCCAGGAAAGGTCATCGGTTTTCTGGATATCGCTGGTGCGTGGGATCTCTCATTGATGTTGGTGATGGGCGGTGCTATTGCGGTGGGCTTTGTAGCCTTTAGTATTGCTAAGAAGCGTCAGACGACTTTTATTGGCGAAAAAATCGACTTGCCAACGAATAATCTCATCGACCGTCGATTGGTTCTGGGCAGTGCTTTATTTGGTATCGGTTGGGGCATTGCAGGTTTCTGCCCTGGACCAGCGTTGGTTGGTGTTGGCATGGGTTTGCCGTCCGCCGTGATTTTTGTCGTCGCAATGGTTGCCGGGATGGTGCTATTTTCACAGTTGGAAAAAATTCGAACTGCAAAATTATCCTAATGACGTGATATATCGTGAGCGACAAACAGCTATCGGCGATGCTATGAGTGAATTACAGTTTACGCTCGCTGATGCGATTGCTGATCGTTCCCAGCTTGTACAAATCAATATTGAATACATGGAATGGGTTGCAGCAGGGCTTGAGGCGAGCTGCGGCGTTTCTTTGCTTGCAATTAATGGGCAATCTATCGTCGATTATGTTGAAAGTGCGATAGAAAAAGTGTGCAGTGAACGACCTCCACGTGGTGTTTTTTACCTGGTTCGGCACGAAGCGGCGGTGGTAGGAATGGTCGGCTTGAGACCTCTCAGCCAGCAGGTGGCAGAAATTAAGCGGCTGTATGTTAGAGAAGCATTTCGTCGGCAGCAGTTTGGTGCGAAATTTTTAGACCAAGTCATCGCTGATGCTCGCGCTTTTGGATATCAAAAGGTACAACTTGATACCGCGCCATTTATGCTGTCTGCACAACAGCTTTATCAAGCGTCAGGCTTCGTCGACCGACCCCCTTATCCGGGGACGGAAGTGCCGGCAGCTCTACATGCGGAGTGGCGCTTTATGGAATTAAATTTGTCGGAAAAATGAAATGCATATAGAAATTATCGATTTCCCAGAAACGCTTGTGGCCGCAATTGAACATCGGGGGGCACCCGACTCGGAGCATGAAAGTGTGCGTCGTTTAATTGCCTGGCGCATTGAACATGGTTATCCCCCAGCGCGCCATCGTACTTTTGGTATTCATTTCGATGATCCGTTGACGACATCGCCGGAATTATACCGTGCTGATTTTTGTATCTCTGTTGAACAAGAAATTGCCCCTAATTCCCACGGCGTGGTGAATAAAATGATCCCTGGTGGACGCTGTGCGAAGTTACGCCATTTCGGTGCACGCGAAAACATCCAGGCTGCCCGTTATTTAGTTGAAACCTGGTTGCCGCAAAGCGGTGAGGCGTTACGTGGTTTTCCGTTAATTTTTCATTACGTGAATGTTGGACCGGATATCAGTGAGGAAGATTTTGTGACAGATCTTTATTTGCCGACGCGAGTTCAATTTTGAAGTGCAAGCGTATTTTTGAAGAATACCTGATTGGGTGTAAGGTATCCTAACCTTTTTCTTGGTCGATTATTCAGTCTATTCATGGCGTGATCAATCTCCTGTTGTGTAATCGTGGTGAAATCTCTGTTCTTCGGAAAGTATTGCCTAATCAATCCATTCGTGTTTTCGTTCGTTCCTCGCTCCCAAGATGCATAGGGATGCGCGAAATAAAAGTCAGCTTTTAAGGCAGAGGCGATTGTTTCATGTTGGGCAAATTCTCGTCCGTTGTCTGAGGTGATGGTGCGTACTTTTTTACGATAAGGTTCAAGCAATTCAATCATCGCCTGACCTACTGCGTGCGCTGTCTTACGTTCCACTTTTCGAATCAACGTTAATCCTGTCTTGCGTTCTACGA